>CAWZYW010000001.1:0-24925 GCA_963966255.1 uncultured Salinispira sp.
GTCCTGGAGGACGGAAGCATTGCGGGAATTGGTACCCATCGGGAGCTTATGGAAAGCTGCGGCGAGTATCGGGAAATCGTCCTGTCCCAGCTGAGCATCGAGGAGGCCTCATGAGCGACGCGAAACAACAGGCCAGGGCATCAGGCACTCAGGAGCCGAAGCGGAATACCGGCGAACGGCCTGCCGTAGGAAGAGGTCCCATGGCCATGATGAAAGGCGAGAACGCCAGGGATTTCCGGGGCACCATGAAGCGACTGGTTTCCTACTTCGGCAAGTACCGCTGGATGATTCTCCTGGGGCTGGTGCTGGCCACCGTTGGTACCATATTCGGCATCATCGGTCCCCGCTTGCAAGGCTATGCCATCGACGAACTCAGCGGTATCATCGGCGCTCGGATGGGCGGCGGGGAAGCGGATTTCAGCGGATTGATTTCCTGGATCATTCGGCTCCTGCTGATCTACGGGGGATTTGCCCTGGCTTCCTATATCGTGGGCTTTATCATGACCGGGGTGTCTGCGGATATCGCATACCGTTTCCGCCAGGATATATCGGCGAAAATGCACCGGCTCCCCCTTAAATACTACGACGGAACCACCCACGGCGAGGTGCTGAGCCGGATCACCAATGATGTCGATGTCATCAATCAGACCCTGAGCCAGGGAATCAGCCAGATGATTACCAGCCTGGTGACCGTGGTCGGTTCCATGGTGATGATGTTCTCCATCGACTGGCGGCTGACCTTGGCGGCCCTGGTGATTATTCCCCTTTCCATGGTGGTGGTCAGCGCCATCATCAAGCGCAGCCAGAAGTACTTCAAGGACCAGCAGGCAAACCTGGGCCACGTGAACGGCCATATCGAAGAGATGTTTTCCGGCCACCTGGTGGTGAAGGCCTTCAACGGCGAACACCGGGCCATCGAGAAATTCGATGTACACAACGATGATCTGCACGAGGCTGCCTGGAAGAGCCAGTTCCTTTCGGGCCTGATGATGCCCATCATGCTGGTATTCGGAAACATCAGTTTCGTGGTGGTGGCGGTGATGGGGGGCTGGTTCGTTGCAGTAGGCACCCTGACCATCGGAGCCATCGCCTCATTTATCCAGTACGTGCGCCAGTTCAATCAGCCCCTGATGCAGATCGCCAACATCAGCAATGTGCTCCAGCAGACCGCAGCGGCTGCCGAGCGGGTCTTCGAATTCCTGGAAGAAGGCGAAGAAATCGCCGAAACCTCCTCGCCGGTCGCCCTTGGGAAAGTAAGCGGCCATGTGGAATTCCGGAATGTCCACTTCGGCTATGACCCCAGCCAGCCGGTCATCAAGGACTTTTCAGCCGAAGCCTCACCGGGGCAGAAGATCGCCATCGTCGGACCCACCGGCGCCGGCAAGACCACCATGGTCAAACTGCTCATGCGCTTTTACGACATCGATTCGGGGCAGATCCTCATCGACGGGAATGAAATCAGGGACTTCGCCCGCAGCGGGCTCCGGGGGTACTTTGCTATGGTGCTCCAGGACAGCTGGCTGTACAATGCCACGGTCATGGAGAATATCCGCTACGGTCGTCCCGAGGCCAGCGACGAAGAAGTGATGGAGGCGGCGAAGGCCGCCCATGTGGACCATTTCATCCACACCTGGCCCGACGGTTATAATATGATGATCAACGAGGAAACTTCGAACATCAGTCAGGGACAGAAACAGCTCTTGACCATCGCCCGGGCCATCCTGGCGGACCCCCGGATGCTGATTCTGGACGAAGCCACCAGTTCGGTGGATACCCGAACCGAAGTCCTTACCCAGAAGGCCATGGACCGGCTCATGCAGGGACGCACCAGCTTTATCATCGCCCACCGGCTATCCACCATCCGCAACGCGGACCTTATCCTGGTGATGAACGAAGGCGATATCATCGAGCAGGGCACCCATGATCAGTTGATGGCCGACGACGGGTTCTATGCGGACCTGTACAACAGCCAGTTCGAGCATGTGGAGGCCGCGGGCTGAGGCAGACACCGGGCTGATTCCCGGGGCGAACTACCGACAGGAGGCAGCGCCATGCGCGTTCACATTCTGCAGATGGACACGGTCTGGGAAGACAAGGCGGAGAACCGTCGGCGCATTGCCGCCGCCCTGGATGCGTCCCTCGGCCGTGAGCCGGGGCACGCCGCCGGCTATCCGCCCGGTAGCGCCGGGAACTCCGCCGCCCCGCTGGTGCTGCTGCCGGAAATGAGCCTGACGGGATTTACCATGGACGCCGACGCCCACGGGGACATGGCCGCCGCCGATGCCGACCGGGAGTTTTTCGCCGCCCTTGCGGCGCGTCACTCCGCAGCATTGGTGGCGGGCTACGCCGACGTACCCGATACCATCGAGCTGCAGGCCGCCCGCAACCTTGCCGGGGCCTGGGGGCCCGACGGCTCGCGGCTTGCCGAGTACCAGAAGAACTACCCGTTCTCCCTTTCCGGGGAGGATATGGCATACGCCGCCGGCTGCGAAACCGCTTCATTCGAAACCGGCGGCATGAGCTTCGCCCTGGCGATCTGCTATGACCTGCGCTTTCCCGAACTCTTCCGCAGGCAGGCGGGCCAGGTTGACGGCTATATCGTCATCGCAAACTGGCCGGCGAAGCGCGCTGAGCACTGGCGCACCCTGCTTCGGGCCAGGGCCATTGAAAACCAGGCCTGGGTCATCGGCGTCAATCGGATTGGGGTCGACGGGTACGGGGTCGAGTACTCGGGAGACTCGGTTATTATCGATCCCTTCGGCGGGATCCTCGCCGAGGCCGGCAGCGGTGAGCCGGTCCTCAGCGCCGATATCGATCCGGACCGGGTGGCCGAGGTCAGGGAGCGTTATCCCTTTCTGGCAGACCGGAAGTCCGGGAACTAGCGCCGCCTCCACCCCCAACGAATGGTCTCCCGATGGCAGGTATTCACGCACTTCCCGCAAAGTATGCAGTTGTCATCGGTGATTTCTCCGCCCGCTACCAGATCTTCCACGTCCAGGCTCATGGGACAGACGGTGGTGCAGCGATGACAGGCCACGCAACTGTCAGGCGCAGTTCTGAGGTGGAGCGTGGGGATCCGCGCGGCCAGGGCCATGCGCCGGCCGATGATCATAAAGGGCGAGATCCAGCAGATGGTATGACATCCGGTACGCCGGCCGAATAGCAGGCCAAGGCTTATGAAGGTCATCACCACGATGCCGTAGACGATCAGCGCCGGGACGCTGGTGGCGGACAGGCCCATCTCGGTGGCATACGCGAAGCGGATGCCCCGGACGCCGCCGGCTTCCCTGAAAAAGTACAATAGCCCCGCCAGCCAAAGGCCCCAGACGGCGTACTTTATCCAGGCGATTCGCCGCACCGGCACCCGTGCGCTGCGGCTTCCGGCGATCTGGTCCTGCAGTCCGCCGGCGGGGCAGAGCCATGAGCAGAAACTCCGTCCGAGAAATCCCGAGATCAGCAACAATGCGAGAAAAACCATCAGGCTGCCGGTGATAATGCCCTCGGCGCTTCCCTGAAGGGGAATTGCCGGCGACAGGTAATAGAAGGTGAACGGAAACAGTGCGGTAGAGATGGTGAGAATCGCCAGACGGACTTTCTGAAATTGCCCGCTGCGTATTTTTGCAGTGCTTTGTGCCATGGGTCGGCCTCCATGACAGTATCTTCGCACCCGGATGGCCATCGGACCATTGGGAATGTCCCTCAATCAGAAGATCTGGGGGATTTCACCCAGGGGCTAGTCCCGTTTCCAGGTCTGCAGAACATGGATGAGCTGGGTTCGGCTGCCCACGTCGAATTTCTGATATACGTTATACAGGTGGTTTTCTACGGTTTTCGCCGAGATAAACAGGCGTTCGGCGATCTCCTTGTTGCTGGCCCCCTCCATGACGATGCTGATCAGCTCGGCCTCCCGGGGCGTCAGCTGGTAAAAGCTGATGCAGTCCCCGGTCAATTCGCTTCCGCTGACCAGGGGTCCCCGGGACAGGTAGCGGACTGAAAAGAAAAACGACCCGAAGTTGATGGCGATGAGGTAGACCGGCAGGCTGAAGCGGTCCAGGGCCGAAAGGGCGGGTATGGGAACCAGGGTAATGGCCATGTCCAGCCCGAGCAGCAAAAGGAACAGCCCGGAGAGAATGACGAACTGAACCAGTCCCCGGTACCACCAGCTGTTGCGTATGCTTCGCAGCCGCCAAGTCAGCACGCCTACGCCCGCCGCGATTGAACTAAGCTGCATGATCATCACGACGGATTGGATAAAGAGCAGGGCGGGAGCCAGGAAGATCAGCAATCCCCCCAGGATGAATAGCCCGGTCCAGATCGCGTGGGCGACCCGGAACGGCTTGCCAATGGGAAGGGCGGTAAGACTGCTGACCAGGGCCGGCAGCACCGCCACGTTCAGCGCGCTGCCGGAGAGAGAAAGTAGCCAGGCTATGCTTTCCACCGCCCCCGCCTGGTCCCCTCCGGGGTTGAGATAAAAACTCAGGGATATCAGGAACAGGCTGAGAAGGAACAATAGCATGCTTCGCAATACCGCGGTCCGATGCAGGAGCACGAGATTCGTAAGTCCGCCCAGGGAGAATGCTGCGCTGATCAGGGTAATGACATACAGGGCATCGAGCATTTGCATCCGCTCTCCTTTGACGGGGCATACTTTAGTACCTACAATTACAATACTATGATAGGGGGTTTTTCGGAATATATTGCCGATGCTAGGGCGGTTTCCTTATTGCACTCCCCGACAGAGCTTTTTCTACGAATCGGCATTATATTGTCACTACGCTATGAATAATTTGATCAGAAAACTGTTTTTATCCCGATATTTCTCCGAGTCCGCTCTGACGTACCGGAGAGTCAGCGCTCTGACGTATATCAATCTGATGTTCCTGTTCATGGGCGTGGTCTTCACGATCATCACCGCGTTTATCCAGGGTATGACTTCCAACGTCATTGCAATAGTGGTGCTGGTCGTGCTGCTGACCGGAAATTTATGGCTGATCAGGCGGGGACACTTTTCCTTCAGCGTCCGTTTCTCCCTGCTTCTTTCTTTTGTAGTGCTAAGCGCGACGGTTTATCTGGCGTATAATCGAAGCCATGTGAGCTTGTATAATCTGGGGTTCTACCATGTGTTCGCCCTGCTGTTGGCCGGTCTGATCAGCATAAGCCAGCGCGATAGCCTGATGCTCGGCGGATTGTCAATCGTTCTCCTGGCCCATTATTTTTTCTTCGAAATCATCCCTGCGGAAAGTCTTCCGGTATCGGCCTATATCCATGACTACCTTGCAATCACCATGGTAGTGATACTGGCGACCTTCCTGTCGGCCTATATCAACCGCCAAATCAACCAATTGTTCGATGAACTCGAGACCATGAATGCCAGCCTGGAACAGACCGTCAGTGAGCGCAGCGCCGCCCTGGTGGAGTCGGAGAAGCTCGCCGCTCTTGGCAGCATGGTGGGGGGAATCAGTCACGAAATTAACACGCCCATCGGGAATACCATAACTGGCGTCAGCCTCCTGCGGAACGAAATCCGTGGGCTGAAAAAGGCGATGGAGGACGGACAGCTTACCCGCAGCGCCATGGGCTCGTTTATCGATCTCAGTGCCGAGGCCGTGGATTCGGCAGAGCGAAATCTCGAGGTTGCCCGGAATCTGGTCGCTAATTTCAAGAAGATCGCCGCGGATCTCTATTACGACAGTCCGGTGAAGCAGAACATCCGGGAGGAAATCGATATTATCCTCGGTACCATGCAAAACAGCCTAAAGAAGCGTCCCGAATTGAAGTTTGATATCCGGGGAGATGAGGAGCTGAACCTGCCCCTGTACCCCGGGGTGCTCTGGCACATCCTGACGAACCTTATTAACAACAGCCTCATTCATGGAATTCCCGTCGGCGCCGGTACCATTTCCATCGGATTTTCACTGGAGGGGAGCCGGCTGATCCTGCACTATTCCGATGAAGGGACCGGCATGGATGCGGAAACCCTCAAGCACCATTACGAACCATTTTTTACCACCCGGCGGGGACAGGGAGGCACGGGCCTGGGCATGAATATCGTGTACAACATTCTGCTGAAAATCGGCGCGACCATCAGCGCTGAGAGCCGGCCCGGGGAAGGGGTGAAGTACCGCATTTCCTTTCCTCCCACAGAAGCTGGTTTCCATGGATAAAAATATCAGGATATCAATGCCGATACCATCGACTCATGGGTAGATGACGGCTGGGAATGGGGAACGCCCATCGATGCGGAAACCTACGCCCGAGCCAAACGGGGAGACTGGGAGGTAGTTCTTACTCCGATCAGAAGCGTACCGAAATCCTGGTTTCCCGAATTGCGGGACGCCCGGGTCCTCGGGCTGGCATCCGCCGGCGGCCAGCAGATGCCGATTTTCGCCGCACTGGGAGCTCGATGTACGGTATTTGATAACTCTCCGCGCCAGCTGGAACAGGAACGCCTGGTGGCCCGTCGTGAGGGCTATGACATTAATATCCTACGGGGAGATATGACCAGGCCTCTTCCGTTCGAGAACGAGTCCTTCGACCTGATTTTCCATCCGGTTTCCAACTGCTATATCCGAGACGTGGAACATGTGTGGCGGGAATGCCACCGGATCCTCGCCCCGGGAGGCAGTCTGCTCGCGGGTTTCGACAACGGTTTCAATTACCTGTTCGACGAAGAAGAAAGAGAAATTGCACACCGCCTTCCGTACGATCCCCTGGCGGATGAAGAACTGTATCGAAAATCAATTGAAAACGGATGGGGGATTCAGTTTTCCCACAGCATAGAAGAACAGATTGCCGGGCAGATCAGGGCCGGCTTCCGCCTGCTGGACATCTACCAGGACACCAACGGCGAAGGCCGGCTCCATGACTTTAACGTGCCGACGTTCTATGCGACCCGGGCTATAAAGCCTTCTTGACGGCCTCTAACCGCATATAGGCGTTGAATCAAAAACACAGCTAATAAGCTTCTAAGCGATCCTGCGAATCAACGCAGTCTTCACTCAGGCTAACGCGATTCGATGCGGGCATATTCGGGAATCTGATATGCCTTATCTTTCAGCTCCCGGTCGAAAAAGCGGAGAATGTGTTCCCTCTGGTAATCCCGGAACACCCACGGGTCCGCCTCACCTAGCATGCCCAGCCAGCGGACCACCGGGGCGTACATGTAGAGGGTGCTGAACTGGGCATGGGTGATGCCCTCGATCTGATAGAGCTCCACTGGCGTTTCGAGCGAGCGCACAAAGGGCAGCAGATACCCGTCGTTAATTCCGCCCTCCCACTGTTCACTTCGCAGAAACAGCGAAGGTACCCGGAATAAGCCAGCGCCTAGATCTTCCACACCGACGGGCTCCACCCACGCATCCAGGCCCACCAGTGCGTCGATGTCCGCCCGCACGGCTCGATCCTCTCCGCCAGGCTGTGCGTTTTCCCGGGTTAGGTCGATGACCGTTTGCACCATAGCCCCCCCGCCGGTGGAATGCCCGGCCAGGCCGATGCGCTCCAGATCCAGGCGCTCTGCCAGGGCGTTGAGTTCCGGCGGTCCCTGATCTGCGTTACCGGCCTGGACCTGTGTCATATGGCTGAGGATGAATTTGTTATCATCGGCGAAGGTCTGTACCAGACGGGAGGCGTATTCGGCGAAATTCGGCACCTCCTCGCGGTTAGGCAGCACGGCTTTGCTTGACTGAAGGAGCCGCCCGTCGTCGAGCAGGGTGGCCGCGGCTCCGTAGGTATGATCCGGCACCGCCACCAGGTACCCGTGGCTGGCAAGTTCTTCGGCTATGTCCGCGTGCAGCCCCCGGTACCCCTCCCATCCGTGGGAGAAAAGAATCACCGGCCAGCCTTCGCCTGCGGCGATTTCGGCCGGCGCGACGGCCTCATAACTGTTGGAGCGCATCAGGGGAGTGTGGTTCCAGATAAATCCCGGAAAGCCATGGTTTCCCACTATCCCGCGGACCTGCCGAATCCCGTCGGGCATCCAGGGTTGGGGGCGTGCTCCGGCGACGGCTCCAGGGGAGGCGGGGTACCAGAGTTGGAGCCGGATGGTTCTTACCCCGGGGGGATCGCCGACTGCCTCGGCATAGGGGTCGGGACGATCGGACTGCACCAGATCGTAACTTATGGTCCCGACGGTGTAGGGACCCGTGGGTTCGGGCAAATTTCGCGGCGGCATGGCAACTGCCCAGAGCATAATGATCGCCTGGGCCGCGAGAACGGCAAGGACCGAGACTGTGATGCGGAGAACGGGGAAAGCTTTCATATTTATAAACTAATCAAGAGGAGTTCCTCGGGAAATGTTTAAATTATAATTGACCGAACGGTACAATATGATAATATTATAGGCATGCCGAGAACCAAGACCTTTGACATCGACGAGATCGAGCAGCGGGCCATGGAATTATTCTGGCTTAAGGGCTACGAAGGGACCAGCATCAAGGACCTCACCGACCATCTGGGAATTGGAAAGGGAAGCCTGTATAGCGTGTATTCCGGGAAACGGGATTTGTTTCTCAAAAGCTTCAGCCGCTACATCCGCAGCATCGGCATGGAAGCCCTGGAACCTCTTCGTTCCGGAGGAGATCCACAGCTTAGGTTGCGCCGGGTGTTCGAAACCGTCGCCCTCCAGATCACCCGGGATCCCCTTCACCGGGGCTGCCTGATGGTGAATACCATAACGGAGATGAGCGGCAAAGACGAAGTCATCGAGGGGGCAGCCCTGGCCGCCCGGGAGGAAGTTCGGCAGATGTTCCGCCGCACCCTTCTTATCAGCAGGGAAAAAGCCGACCCGGCTCATGCCGAAGCGGGTTCCTGGATCCTGCTGAATTTGTTTTTGGGACTGCGGGTACTGGCAAAAAGCTCTCCGACCATGGCCCAGGTCAAACCGATCATCGATGCAGCGCTTCGATCCATCGCCTGATATTTTTTTAGATTATATTGTACCGATAGGTACAAAAAAGGAGTATGACATGAACGGATATGACTATTCGTTGATCACCGAAGCAATCGTCCTGTTTACCTGGGCGGTCCCGCCTTGGTTCCTGTTTATCAGTTTCCGGGAGTCAGGACGGAACCTGAGGGATTCGTGGCTGGCGTTCGCTGTGGCGCTGGCCTGGGCCGCGGGCGCCTGGATCCTGATCAAAGCGGATTTCGGCATCAGCGGAAGCCTGATCTACGATGCCCGGCCCCTGCTGATCATGTTCGCCTCGGTGGGATTGACCGCCCTGTTCGCCCGGCGCATCGTCGGTCCGGGCCTGAACCAGAAATGGCTGGTGGGTCTGCAGCTGTTTCGGGCCATCGGCATGGTATTCGTCCTGGAGTGGGCCCGGGGGAATCTTACCGGTATTTTTGCCCATCCCGCGGGCTGGGGCGACCTGGCGGCAGCCCTCACCGCCCTGGCGGTGCTGATTCGAGCCCGGGGTCGGGAGATGCAACCTGGTGAGGTGTACGCCGTGGTTGGCGTGGGAGTGGTAGACGCGATATCGGCGTTTTTCTTCGGATTCTTTTCCAGCGCGACGCCGGTCCAGCTGTTTTCTCACAACTTCCCCAATGTCGTTATCCAGTATCCCACGGGGCTTATCCCCCTGTACCTGATCTGTTTTGCGGTCTGCATGCATGTGTTGAGCCTTGCGGAACTTCGGAGAAGCAGCAGGACCACCTGAGCTGCCAATCGGCGGCCTACAAATACGAGGAGGAAATGATATGAATGCGAAAAAACTAAGTACTTACGGAAGCTGGGCTTTGATCACCGGAGCTTCCGACGGTATCGGGCGGGCATTCGCCCGGGACCTGGCGGCGGCGGGGGTGAATGTTGCACTGGTTGCCCGCCGCCTGGATCGACTTGAGGAGCTGGCAGCGGAACTGGAACGAACGGCGAAGGTTTCCACCCGGATCATTGACCTTGACCTGAGCAGCGAATCATCCCATGCCGAGCTGGCCCAACGGACCGCCGATCTGGACATCGGAATTCTCGTGGCGGCGGCGGGATTCGGTACCTCCGGCGAACTGACGGCGTCCGATATAGCAGATGAACTGAGCATGATAGATGTCAACTGCCGGGCGGTGACCGCCCAGGTTCACGAGTTCGGCCGACGTTTCGTTCAGCGGGGACGGGGGGCCATCATCCTGCTGAGCTCCATAGTTGCCTTCCAGGGTGTTCCCCGGGCGGCCAACTATGCGGCCACCAAGGCATTCGTGCAGACCCTGGCGGAGGGTTTACGGCCGGAACTGGGCAGGCGCGGAGTGGAGGTGCTCTCGGTGGCTCCGGCCCAGGTTCAGTCGGGCTTCGGCCGGCGGGCGGGGATGAACATCGTTTCCGCCCCGACCCCCGATGTGATTTCCCGGGGAGCCCTGGGTGCCCTGGGACGCCGGGGAACTGTCCGTCCGGGATTCCTGGCGGCATTCCTTGAGCTGAATCTCAAGCTGCCCCGGGTTCTACGGACCAGGATCATGGCGCTGGTGATGAAGGGCATGACCGGGCATTGAATCAGATGGCAGGCTTACCCTGAGCATCTCCGTCGGCCGCCTTCACCGTCGGGGGCGATGCTGGGTCCTTTCTGGTATCGCTCAGGCCAAAAATCATGACCAGCCCCGCCGCGGCGCCGATGCCCGCCGCCGCCAGGGGCGCAGCCCACAAACTGAGGGCGGCAGAGATGGCTCCCACCAATAGCGGCCCGATGACCATGCCGCTGTCGGTGACGAATCTCCAGATACCCAAAAATTCCGCCGCGGCGTGACGCGGTGCCAGGTCGGAACTGATGGTCATGTTTATTCCGCTTCCCAGTCCGTTGGCTCCGGACATCAGCAGATAGACCCCCGCCAGCATCACCGGCCCGGCTGCCATCGGGAGCAGGGCCATTGCGGCGGCGAAGCCCAGGGTGCAGGGAACCACGGCCCACTTGCGACCGGCCTTGTCCATAATAAAGCCCGCGGGCACCACCAGTGCGGTTTCCAGCAGTCCGCCGGCGCTGGTGATGGTGCCCAGCAGGATGGCCGATACGCCGATGGCATCGGCCCACAGGGGCACGATGATGTTCCTCGACATGCGCAGGAGCATAAGTCCCGTAAGCCCAACCATGGCGGCGAGGATGTTGTGGCCGTTTTCCCGGAAGGTTTCCCTCAGCACCGTCAGAGGAGGGCGGTGCCCGCTGCCGGGAATGGTACCCGGTTTCATCATCAGCAAGAGCATGCCGGTGCCCAGGGCGAAGAATCCCGCCTGAATCAGATACAGCTGACGAAATCCCAGAAACTGAACGATGACCCCCCCCAGGGCCGGTGTGGCGATCCGGGCGATACGCATAATGCCCCCCATGAAGGCCATGGTTCGTCCCCGGAATTCCGACGGCACGTGCCGTCGTATGTAAGCCACCCGGCCGATCCCCCAAACCGATACGAACATTCCCATAACGATGGATATCAGCAGGAGCTGCCAGGGAGCGGTGGCAAAAGCCCGGCCAAGGGCGCAGAGTACCAGCCCCAGCGCAGCGATAAGAAGGAAATACTTTTCACGGATTTTTCCGCCGATCCATCCGCCCGGGAGGTCGAAGATCAGATGTCCGATGCCCCCTCCGGCGGCTATCAGGCCGATCATGGCTACATCGGCTCCCAGCTCCTGTGACCAAAGCGGGTTGAACGCCAGGGACAGCGAAGCGCCGAGCTGGACCAACAGGCTGGGCAGATAGATGGGAAGGCTGGTGCGGATGATATCGCGGTTGTTCACTGGCTTCAGTATATCGGATTGCTTCGGAGGGAGCGACGGCTAGGCGGGAAAACGTATGATATATGCCGTTCCTGAACCGGTGCTGAGCTCCAATGTGCCCTTTAGCTGCTCCACCATTCCCCTGACCAGTTGCATCCCGATCCCTTCTTCGTGCCCCGTCTTCACGCTGGCGGTGGAAGGTTTGCCATCGTCGGATAGCCGCAGCGAAATCTCCTGCCCCGTTGTTTCGCAGCTCAGGCTGATACCGCCGGCCTCTCTGCCTGGAAATGCGTACTTCAATGAGTTTATCAGCAATTCCGAGACGATCAGGCCGACAAGAACCGTCCTGGAGGAATCGAGCTGGAATGACGAAAGTGACGTCTCCAGGTCGATCGGGATAGAGCGATGGGATTCGACTACGGTCCGGGCCAGTTAATCAAGATAGACACCGAGGTCGATATCTCCCTGTTCCGCTTTTTCATAGAGCCTCTCATGGACCAGGCCCACGCTGAAAATTTTTGACATGATGGCATCGATTGCCCGCCGTGCACTCGGATCTTCTATGTCCTCGGTCTCAAAGTCGAGGATGCTGGTGATGATCGCGAGATTGTTCTTGATTCGATGATGCATTTCCCGGTGGAGAAGCTTTACGTGGTTATTCGCCCGACCCAGGTCCGCATTCCGTTTCTCAATGAGCTGCTGATTGTCCATGAGGCGATGAAACATTTCCACCCGGATGGACTCGAAGATCAGGCACAGGACGGAAATCATCAGGAAGGTCAGTATGTAACGAATCCGGTAGAGCAGATCCAGGCCGTAGCTATCGCTGCCCGGCAGGCCCGGAATAAAGAAAAACGCCGTGATGAATGCGAGCAATACGAGATTCGTCCAGATAGCCAGCTTCCGGTGGAGCAGAAAATAGATCGGGAGCGGCAGAATCATCATCCAAAGGATCCGGGAGATTTCCTCGTTGGCGGTCAGGAAAAGGTATGAAATGGCCATTATGATCATGAAAACGCCGATGTTGAACTTCAGCTTTCTTAAGAAGGACCTTCGTGCTAGGCCGGTGAGAATCAGGAGAACGATGGCCACATTCGTATTGATAATTACCTGACCGGTATCCCCGCGAAGAGCGAAGAGTATTGCGAATGCCAGGAAGAGAATGATTCCAAAGATGCTGAAAAGAAACAGCATGATCGATTTACCGCGGTAGTCCAGCTCCCGGGGAGAGATATTCTCGAAGGAAAAGTAGTGTCGTATCCTGGATAAGTTGTGCTTTTTCATGCCCATATATAAGCATAATCCAGTCAGCCTGCCCTCGCCAGTCGATGATTATGCCGAAGGACACATACCACAGACGGATCGCGATTGTGCTGTTTTGTGTGTAATATGACTTCAGTGTTTTTTTTCGGGGGATTGATGAACGTTCATATGTACCTAGCCATAAGCATCGACGGATATATCGCGGGTCCGTCTGGTGAGCTCGGCTGGCTGGATTCGGTACCGAACCCCGACGGCGATGACATGGGAAGCATCGATTTCTTTTCCCGGATGGATGCGCTGATCATGGGTCGCAATACCTTCGATTCCATCATGTCGATGGAACTCCAACTGCCGCAGCAGTGGCCCTATGCCATGCCTGTCCGCGTAGCAACCAGCCGTCTCCTGAAGATCCCTGATGAATTGGCTTCTGAAGTGGAGCCCATAAGCGGAACGCCGGAGGAAATGGCGGCGGCTCTGGAAGGCCGGGGCGCGCGGAATTTGTACGTCGACGGCGGCGCACTGGTGCGCTCGTTCCTGGACGCGGACCTTGTGGACGAAATGACCCTGACCACGATTCCCGTACTGCTCGGCGGTGGGGCGCGGCTTTTCGAAGGCGGGAAGGGAGCTATCAAGCGCTTCAGCCTGATATCCAGTCGGGTATATCTGGAACAAATCGTCCAGTCCCGTTGGGTGCGGGACCGGACGGGAGGATAGTTATTTCCTTTTTACTGGGATCCAGATCTCGTAGGGCATTTCGCCGGGCTGATCTTCTTCAGGATACACTTCCAGCTCCGGCCCGCCGCTGTGCTCGTACTGGCTGGCGGGAAACCATTCGCCGTATATGCGCTTCCAGGTTTCCTGTATCGAGGCTGGCATGGGGCCTTTGTCCCGGAATACCGCCCAGGTCTGGGCGGGGATGGTTTTCACCGTCATGCCTTCCAGGTCCGAAGTCCCGCTTGGCTCCAAACCGATGAGGTAGAGCAATCGTTCGTTTGCCTGATCGTATTCCAGAATGGCTCCGACCATTGCGCCTTGCAGTAATCCAGATTTTCCATAATCGGCGAACAGTTTCCCCAGCGGACGCTGTTCATTCACCTCATCCCAGAACTTAGGAATTTCCCGGTAGTTCTGACCATCCACCGTACTGATCATCCGGCTTACTCCGGCAAGGACGATCTCTTTCTCTTTCCGAATTTCGTAATCCATACCTAGTACCCCTCCAATTTGAAAGGAAAGGCATCAGGGCGAGCCCTGGATCTGTCCCAGGTTACCCCGGGTTTTCCCCGTACTTCCACGCTATACTATAAACGCGGGCGGAAAAAATCGTTTGTTTTTTTTACGTTCGAGTGACAACTTTTTTGCTGATGGTTGTTATATCTACATCCGGCGGGGTAAAACCGTCGATCCTTAGTTCACAAGGAGATTGAGAATGAAAAAGACTGTACTGTTTATCGCTGCCATAGCAGCCATGCTGGTGTTGGGTTCGTGTATTATTATCCCTTATAACGAAATTGCTGTTGAGGCCGAGATTTTGCCACATCTTTCAATTTCAACGGGTAGCAGTATTTCGATTAATTTCAGTGCTAAAAATATCGGCCAGTATGATTTGACCGGTGTGAGAGTTCTATTTGAGATCGATCCGGACGGTGGCGGTCCAGCGATCAGCCAGAAGTATTGGAGTAGTCGTTTTTCTCTTGCACAGGGAGTAACGAAAACTCCGTTGTCCTATACGCTGTTCGATTCTGATGTTGATACGAATGCGGTTGTAACAATAATCGGCGTCGGTATGGATAACCCGGCAGACGACGAATACAACTACTAATCAGATCATTACAAAAAACAGCTGGCACCAGCGCCGGCTGTTATTGTTTTAAAACCAGATCAAAGCGATTGCAGAAATGCCAGCGCTCCAGTTGCCTGATTGAGTCGTTGGCTTCCTTCGAGTGGCAGAATATTTCCACAATCTGCTCTGCAGCGGGACCCAGGAGCTTCTTGCCGAGCTCAGCGCCGTCGGCGTAGCGGTTGTAGTACCAGTGAACGTACTGATGTTCATGGCTGAATCCCATTGCCCGGTACCAGGCCAGGGAGTCTTCGTCATCCCGGGTCCAGGCTTCCAGGCGGGCGATTCCCCTTTCCAGGCATTGTTCACAGGCGGCCTTCAGCAGGTCGCTGGCAATGTATCGCCGGCGATAGTCCGGATGCACCGCCAGGTGCCAGATCATTCCGGACCGATGTTCACCTTCGATTTTATCGCTGGGGCTGCAGACTGAACCGGGCTTCTCTTCCAGTTCGATATCGATGAGTCCGATTACTTCGTCGCTGTTGATGGCGATAAGCCCGATGGATTCGTTGTCGTAGGGCTCTTTTTTCTGCCGCACATCGTCGTAGTATGCCGTGTGGAGAAAGGACAGCACCCGGCAGCGCAGCCAGGATTCTTCGTATTTTTCACGGTATTCGATTATTTCCGCCATCGATAACAAGTATATGGCGGTGATCCGAATTTCACCATGCCGGGATTGGGTGGTTCTGCGATTTACATTAATACCGGTAGAGATATATATCCGTATTGAGAAATCCCCCGGATCTCCGGGTTCTCTCGGGAGACCAGCCCGGCATGGCGAAGGCGATGGATATCAGGATTCCGCCCATGGGCTGGTCTTTTTCGAATCGTCGCCTGAGGGCTTTCATTGCCGGCCCCGACAAGTAGGTGATATATATTTTTCCGCCTTGAAGCGGCTGGTTGAGGAAATTCCCTCGGGTGAAACTGGGTACCGTTCTAATTCCGCGGATCACCTTTGAGACCCACAGCCGTTCGGTCGCCGACCGAAGCGTCGTGAACAACCATGGCCACCAGGCAGCCTCGATGCCCTGAAAATGCCGATCAGGATAAGTTCTGACCAAATGCCGCAGCAGTCCACCCCAACCAGAACCCAGATCTACGATGGGCAGATCCGGATCCTCTTCAGCCAACAATTCAGCGAGGGTCCGGCGCTCGGCTTGGGTCGAAGGGGTGGCCGCGACCCCCAGGCGATGGGTCGCCCAGATCAGACTTGCGAGGATTTTGATCAGGACCGCCAGGATTATCAATATTAGGATGCTTGGCATTACCTTGGAAGTATAGCCGAAGCTCAGCGACGGGAAAACCGCCGAATCAGCTCTTCGCCGCTGAGCTCCAGCGGATCGCGGCCATTACCGTTCAGCAGGGTGATCACGTCGCTTTCGTATTCCCGCTCCCCGATCAGAGCGATATGGGTATTGCCATGAACCGCATTGGCTCCGGCCGCCGACGCTGCTCCGTGGGCCTGCCACGGGTCGAGTCGGCAGGGAATCCCGGCCTGGCTCAATTCTTCGAACAGCAGTTCCGCGTATTCCTGATACTGATAGTGAAGCGGACAAATCCGTATTTGATGCATTCCGCCCTCCCTGGTCTTCCCCGCGGGAGTCTTCGGCGCATTACCGCACAAAAAAACCCCGCTCTCGCGGGGTTTTGGTTTCAGCGCTTATTCGCGCATGCTACGCAGCCCCCGCATATCCGGCATTGGTGAGATTCATCCAATTATTGGTTCGGGTGGCAATCATGCGCATAGGGGAACAGTATCGGCTTTGAATCCGTGGGTCAAGTGCCGGATGCGTCAAGCAGCGATTTGCGATATCGGATCATATCGGCAATCAGTTTCCCCGGCAGCGGCTCGTGTACGGGAAACTGAACCGAGCCTTTTCCCCGTTTGTAGGCGCTCAGATGCTCCTCGAAATGCTCCATGGTGGTCGGGTGGGGATACAGGCCAACATGCTTCGCATAGCCGGCGATCATGATTTGCTGCTCCCGTTTGCCCCCTTCGATCAGCTGGAAGGCGGGAATGTTGTAGTTGAAGGTTTCACCGGCGATGGGCACGGCCTCCAGGATTATGCGGCGAAGATCCCTTAGCGCATCGCGGCAGGCTTCCGGCTGGGAACGAACGTAGGCTTCGAATTCCGGATTGTCTTTTACTTTGCTCATAGTCATTCTCCAGTATGATTGAAGGAGGGGGAATCAGGTAGATTAAATCACCTGATAATCTTGAAATCCCAGGAAAAACTATAATAGTTGACAGTATGGAACATGACATCGGCAATGGTTTTCCCCGGGACGGAATCGATTTTCTTCGGGAACTCCGGGAGAATAATAATAAAGCATGGTTCGAGGCAAACCGGGAGCGGTTCTCGGAATCGGTACAGGAGCCGGCCCGGGCGCTGGTCCGGGCTTTGGGCAAGCGCCTCGAGGCGGCGTATCCGCCTACCGCTTACGACGACCGCAAGAGCGGTGGGTCGCTGATGCGGATTCATCGGGACGTGCGCTTCAGTCGGGATAAAAGTCCCTACAAAACCAACGTGGCCATGATGTTCGCCCCGAAGGGCGGCAAGCGCATGGAAGCTCCAGGTTTCGGCCTGCAGATTACCCCCGAGGATGCCGGCTTCATCGCGGGGATGTTTTCTTTTCCGGACGATCTGCTGGACCGTTTTCGTGAGGCCCTGGAAGAGGGGCAGCGTCGGGCGGAACTGGAATCCATTGTTACGGATATAATCGGTAAATTGGATGATGATGGCGGTTACGGCGCTTACCGCCTGGGCGAACCGGATCTCAAAAGACTTCCCCGGGGGTATCCTGCGGATCATCAGGCAGCGAGATGGCTGCGTTACAAGGGGCTGGTTATGTACGCTCCGGAAATGTCCATCGACGTATTGTGTTCTCCCGGCTTCATCGAATCATGCATGGTCCGATTTGATCGGATGGCGCCGCTGTGGAAATGGCTGATGGGCCTGGGAAGTATCTATGCGGGATAAATATGAGAGACAAAAATGTAATTGATGCCACCGGTAAGGCCATGGACCAGTGGTGCGTGCTGCTTGATGAATCCGGAGCCCGGGAAATGCCGCACAAAGAAATTGCCGAGGCGCTTTGCGGGATGGGGGTCGAATTCTGGTGGGCCCAGACTATTACCGGCGAATATGAAAAACACATCGGCCGAAGAGTGCTGGGACAGATGAGTGACGGGAGCTTTCAGCTCGGTGTCCGGCGAAGCATGCCGGTTGGCAGCGAGGACCTTTGGCGGGAAGTCCGGGCTCAACCTGAACTTTGGCATACCAGAGAGGGCCGTGCCGGAGAGGAAACCACTTTAGTGGAAGGAAGCCATTTTCGAATGCGCTGGGGCGAGGCCGACTGGCCCCGGCCTTCCATCCTCCAGCTGAGAGTTCTTCCCGCTTCCAGGGCCGACGAGTCGGTATTGAGCGTTCATCAGGAAAAGATTCCCAGCGCTGAGCTCCGGGAAGAACTGATTACACACTGGAAATCGGTCCTGGCCGCTTTACATTCCCGTCTTCAGGGCGAGTAGCCCATATAAGGGTAAAAAGCACGAGAAAAACCCCCTGTCCAACTTTCCTGTTTCAGGTATACTGTCTAATACCTTTACAAGCGGGGAGCTGAGCTCATGCCCGATCGAATAAAATTTCACCTGCTGGGCCACGATGAACTCAAACGGGTATCGATCTACTTTCTCTGGGTCGCCATTTTTGCCGCCGTCGTGCTCATCCTCGCCAATGTCCTCATCTGGCCAGATGACAAACCCCAGCGGGATATGCTCCTCTTCGAACTGGTCAGATCTCAGGAGGATTCCCACGACCCCCAAAGCTATTCGGCGATTTACCGTGATCCCAATCGCCAGGTCCGAATATCCGATTATATCAGCTGGATCGAAGATGCCCCGGGGACCATGGATTTCGACGAAGCCCGTGCGCGCTTCGCCGACGGAGAATTCGCACCGATCAGTTCAGGCGCATATCGGCAGAACCTGGCATTCGAGGAAGTCGACGGTATGTGGATTCACATCGGCCTGGAGGAATTCATCACTGCCGGTCGCTATGCGTTGAATTTCGAACACGTCGATCTGACCTACAGCGCATACCTGCCCCTGGCCTCCGGAGGCTACGAAATGATCCGCCACTCGGATCGCGAGGGAACGCGAAGCCTGTTCCAGACCATCCTTCCGATCATCATCTTAGATTCGAGTCGCCATCGCCCCGGGGATATATTCGTACGCATCCAGGCCGGCCGCGTGGACCGGCCCATCGCAAATGTCCGAATCCAGGAACTCGACCAGCATCTGGCGCAGCAGGCAGCCCGGCGCAGCGGCGCCGGGCTGTACGTGGGCTACATGCTGGCGCTATTGCTCTTCCACGCCTATGTCTATCGGGCGACCCGGGAGCGGGTGTACCTGTACTACTCGCTGTTCCTGGCGACCAACGTTCTGATCCGGGGGGACCAGCATTACGGCTATTGGTGGGGTATCCTGCCCGGGCCGGATCCCGTGGACCAGGGCGTGTTTATCCTGGTCTATTTTCTCTCGATTACCATGGGGCTCCTGTTTGTCCGGGGCATGATCCGCAACCAGGGCAGGGGACAGCTCCGGCTGCGCCAGGTGGATCGCCTGGTCGACGGGCTTATTATCGGCCTGGGCATCATCTATACGGTTCTGATTTTCGCCTATCCCCGCTTCACGGTCTATGACCCTTTTATCCGCCATGGCGGTTCCCTGGCGCTGATCCTGGGTATCGTATACATCGCTCTGGCGTTTCACTACCGCAGCCCCCTGTCCCCCTACCTGCTGGTGGGTTTCCTCCCGATGGTCATAACCGGGGTGGCCGGATCCGTGTCAGCCTCCGCAAGCATCTTCCTGAAAAACCCTGATTTTCCCATAAGTTACCTGTCGCTGGCGGACATGTTTCAGACTGCCGCGTACGCATTGGCTTTGAGCCAGCGTCTTCGATACCTCAGGGACGAGGTGGATCAATCGCGGATCAGGATTATCGATGCCCAGGAGGCGAGACAAAAGGCGCTCCGCCAGGATAAGCAAATGCTGGAAAACCGGGTGCAGACCCGTACCGCCCAGCTCCTGGATGCCAAGAACCAGGCTGAAGAGGCGAATCAGGCCAAGACCCGCTTCCTGGCGAATATTTCCCACGAGCTTCGCACTCCCCTGACGGGGATCGTAGGGGCCGCCGAGCTCCTGGGAGATGACCGGAGCGACCAGGACAGTCTGAGAAACCTGATTCTCAAGGAATCGGAGCATTTGCTGCATCTGATCTCAGATATTCTGGACCTGTCGCGGATCGAATCCGGCAAGCTCAAACTCGATTATCAGCAAATCGATCTCGAGAGTTTTATTCAGAAGAATCTGCAGTCCCTGGGCTTGCTTATTTCTCAGAAAGCGCTGGATTTTCGGCTGAGCGTTGAGAGCGATCCGTCGGGGTTTTCCTGCGACGGGCTGCGGCTGAAGCAGGTTCTTATTAACCTGTGCGGTAATGCCTATAAGTTCACCGACCGGGGCTTCGTGAGTCTGCGCACATTCCCTCAGGACGATCGCCAGGTCTTCGAGGTGGCCGACAGCGGGCCGGGAATTCCGGAGAATCAGCTGGAAAAGATATTCCAGAGCTTTGAGCAGGCGGACGGTTCCACCACCCGCCGATACGGCGGTTCGGGACTGGGTTTGAGTATTTCCAGCCGCCTGGTCCGCCAGATGGGGGGGGAGCTGATGGTCGAATCCCGTCCCGGCGAAGGCAGCCGCTTTTACTTTTCCCTGCCCCTTGCTCCCGGCGAAGATATGGGGATTGTCGACGTCCCAGAGGATCAGAATCAGCGCCGGTACGAATCCGGAACAGACGATTCGGAAGCAAGGTATAGTACCGGGTCGGATGAGGCCTCCCCGGATGAGCCTTCACCCCGATGGATTGAAGATCCTGTTATGATCATCGATGATTATCCGGTGAATCTGGATATCGCAAGCCTCCAGATAACCCGCCTCGGGGGCAGGGCAGTAACCGCGGAAGAGCCCCGGATGGGCCTTGAACTCCTGTCCCGACAAAGGTACTCCGCCATACTTCTTGATATTCATATTCCCGAAATGGACGGATATCAGATCAGCCGCCTGCTTCGAATCAGCGACGGACCTAATCGGGAAACGCCGATTATCGCCATCACCGCCGGGGGCTTCCATGAAACCCTCGGGGAGATCCATCGGGCGGGGATGCAGGATGTGCTCACCAAACCGTTCCGGGCGAATGATTTGCGGGAGTTACTTGCACTTTGGGGCGGGCGCTCAATCGAAGTTTTCGCTATTCCCGAAGAAGCCCTTCGCGAGGAATTCGGCGATGCGACGGAAGAGCTTTGCAGGGGCTTTCTCGATCAGATAAAACAGGACCGGGAATCCCTGGCGGAACCCGCTGCGGATGCCGAATCAATCGCCGCTATCCACCGGCGGGTACATGCCATCCGGGGGGCGGCGGAAAATATGCATCTGAGCCTGCTGGGCTCCTATGCCTCCGAAGTAGAACATGCCGCCAAACTGCGTATGACCGGCAGCAGACCGGGGGATACCCAGGATATTCCAGATCTGCGAAGCACCATTGCGAGGCTGCGAAAGGCGATGGACCTCACCCTTGAGCAGAATCACTACTGATGGCAGGAGCGGCCTGAGCTCTGAAAATTGATTAGTTTTATCTCCGTCTTGCCCGGTTTTATTGTTTCATTCCGTTTAATTTGCTATACATAGCCTGATAGCAGACAACGGAACCGCAATGCTAACAATGTCTGCTTATATCTTCTTGGAAACGGGCTGCCCATGGGGGAGTCAGAGAGGTATAAGTAGGAATGCATGGGTTCGCAATCGCTGCGCCTTCCCTCCGAACGCCGATCCTCCCCTCGAAAGCCTGAATAGAGGTTTGTATGAAAGCCAGGTCTGAATGTTTCAGCGTATTACCGGGGCTGTTATGCTCGGTTGGGTAATCTATCGGGTAAGCCAGGATTCCCTGAATCCCGAGATGTATGAAATCAACCGGCTCATCGAGGAAGCCAAACGCCACCGCATCGAACTTCGCATACTTCAACCGGAGCAGATCGACCTCATCGTCACCCAGGAAGATCGGAAAAGCATTCTGGTGGATGGCAAAACCCAGCCCCTGCCGGATTTCGTGCTTCCCCGCATGGGGGCGGGGACTACCTATTTCGCCCTGGCGGTAATCCGTCATCTGGAGCGGCTGGGGGTTCCCTGTTTCAACACCTCATACAGCATCGATGTGGTCAAAGACAAGCTCTTCACCCAGCAGATGCTGGCGGAGAAGAATCTTCCGGTGCCCAAGACCATGCTGGTGAAATTCCCCATCGATCTCGATCTTATCCAGCGGAAGCTCGGTTTCCCGCTGATTATCAAGACCCTCTCCGGATCCCAGGGAAAAGGGGTGTTCCTCTCGGAGAACAAAAAAAGCCTCGCCGACCTGATGCACATGATCGAGGTTACTAATCCCAAGGCGAGCATCATCCTCCAGGAATTCATCGAGGACAGCTACGGTCGGGATCTGCGGATTTTCACCCTGGGAGGGCGGGCCATCGCGTGTATGGAGCGTCAGGCTCCGGATAATGATTTCAAGGCGAACTTTTCTTCCGGCGGGACCGTGAAACCTTTTCCGCTCAGTCCCGAACTCGAGTGGCTCGCACTGGAAGCCACCCGGGTACTCGGCCTGGAAATCGGCGGCGTCGATCTGCTATTCGACGGAGACCACTTTAAAATCTGCGAAGTGAATTCTTCGCCGGGTTTTCGAGGCCTTGAGCTTGCCACCGGAATGAATATCCCCGCGGAAATCTTCCACTTCATGAAGGTCCGTCTGGGCATATTTCCCGATTCGGTTCCCGCCCAGGCGAGCGGGGAGGGGGAGGGCTGATGATCCACCCGGCAACCGAACTGAAGTTCGTAAACGAAGTCATCGGATACGGGGTGTTCGCCACCTCGCGAATCCCCCGGGGCACCATGACCTACGTGAAGGATGAGCTGGAGATATGCATCTCAAGCGCCCGTTTCGATCAGCTCAAGCCGTCGCTGCGGGAACAGGTTGAAAAGTATTCATATAAAACCCGGCAACAGACCCGGATCATAAGCTGGGACATCGCCAAATATATGAACCATTCCTGCCATGCGAACAGCATGAGCAGCGGCTGGGGCTTTGAGATTGCCCTGAGGGATATTTCAGCCGGTGAAGAGATTACCGACGAGTACGGTCTGTTTAATATGGAATACGCCTTTCCGCTTTCATGCAACGAACCGGGCTGTCGGGGCATGCTGTACCCCGACGATGTACTGGTCTACGGCGAGCTCTGGGATGAGCAGCTCCGCCTTGCCCTGGATGATTTTCTTACGGTTGAGCAGCCTCTGTTGGAGTATCTGGATGGGAAGGTAAAAAAATCCCTGGAATTTTATCTGTCCAGCGGAGAGGGATATCGCAGCGTCAGGAGTCTCTGTGCTCCCCGGCGCGATACCGCTTGCATCCGATAGACGACCTTGGCATATTGAAGTACATGAAAACCATAATTATTACCGGGGTTTCCCGGGGGATCGGCCGGGAATTCGCCATTCAGTATGCCGGGGCGGGAAACCGGGTATTCGGCGTGCTCCGCAACCCCGAGGGCCACGAGGACCTTGAAGCGCTGGGAATCACCCTGATTCAGGGTGATGTAACCGATGAGTCCCTGACCCGGCGCATCACCGATATCCTGGGAGACCAGCAGCTCGACCTGTGCATCAACAACGCGGGAATCCTTCCGGCCCCCCAGCCCGATGGCTTTCCCTCAACCGAAGATCTGATGCGCAGTTTCGCCACCAACGTGACCGGTCCCATGAACATGATCAGAGGACTGCGAGCCCGGATGAAGTCCGGCGGTAAATTCGTCATGCTCTCATCTTCCCTGGCAAGCATAACCGATGCGGGGCATGACTACGCCACGGCCTACAGCGTCAGCAAGGCGGCGTTGAACATGCTCGGCCGAAAGATACAGCACCGCATACCGGAACCAACCGTCATTCTCATGGATCCGGGCTGGGTGAAAACCGACATGGGCGGTGCCGGCGCCGCGCTGGAGATTCCCGACTCGGTTTCATCGATGATCGGTACCATCGAAGCCACCGATTCCTTCGCCTTCCTGGACTATGCGGGGAACAGTAAGCCCTGGTAGATCGTTTCTTCTGCCGCCGCAACCGCCTTCTATGCGCCGGCGAACTCGGTTAATTCGGCGATAAAGCGCGCCGGGTCCTCGATGCACAGGCAGTGGCCGATGCCATCGATCATCCGGTAGTCGCCGCCGAAGCGTTTCGCGGATTTCTTCGCGTGTTTCTCCTTGATTAGCGGGTCTTCGCTTCCGCAAATAAAACGCATCGGGCCATTGTATGCCTTCGCTTCCTTGTGGTAATCCACATTTCCCAGGCTTACGGCATGTCCGACGAAGGATTCGGGATTCATCTTGTATCCTTCATCGACGAAGCGCCTGACCAAAGCTTCGTCAGAACCCCTGGTGCCCATAATGGCTTTCATAGCTTTGGAGAACAGCTCGCGGTCCTCAAGATATTTCTTAATGATGGGATGGAAAATCTTAGGGGTCTTCAGCCCGTCGATGGGACAGCTGTCCAGGAGGAATAATCCGTTGACAAAAGCCGGATGCTTCACCGCCAGGTCCATGGCGACGGCTCCTCCCAGGGAGTGGCCCACCACCAGGGCTTGTTCTACACCCAGCGAATCCATAAGATCGAACAGATATGAGGCGTAATCCGCCGGTTTGTGAGAGTCTATGCGGCCCGATTGACCGAAGTTCGGCATATCAGGGGCAATGGTCCGATAGCCCGGTACGTTCATCACCTCTTCCCACCAAATATGACTGGCGGTGTTTCCGTGAATGTAGAGAATAACCGGACCCTCTCCTGATTCGGCGTAAAACAATTCAGTTCCGCGTATGGTTTTGCTTGAAGTTTTCATGGCATCTCCTGGGAATCAGGATATACCCACAATCCCGGTTTTCGAAAATTGAAATGACCGCCGGTGGAATCAGCTTCCCGTAACGAATCTGAAGTGCCCCGAAAACAGCTGATAAACCCGCTTTCAAGCCACCGCAAACTCAGG
>CAWZYW010000002.1:0-23870 GCA_963966255.1 uncultured Salinispira sp.
TACCGTGACTGGGTGTCCCAATCGGCGAAGTCGAACATCAGGACCTGGGGATAGAGGTTCCAGGAGAAGATTTCGAAATCTCCGTCGCGCCAGAGAGCCTGAGAGTAATCCATGAGCTGCCCCATGTCGATGGGAAGCGGTTCCAGGGCGGCGGGATCGCCGTCGGCACCGGGAGCGGGCTTTCGGGGGACGGCGTGTATTTCGATGCCCCGCATCCTGCCCTGCACGCTGTCATGGGAAAAACGCAGGAGATCCATATCGCCCAGGAACATCTCAGGGTACAGGTACACTGATTGAAGCCCCGGCCGGAGGCGGAGCTCAAGGCTTTGGGACTCGTCCAGGTCAAGGCTGTCGGGCAGCAGATCGATGCGGGCCACCGGCGGTGCAGGATCGGGGTACGTCCGGTCTCCCCGTAGATATGCCTCGCTGATGGAAACCGGCATGCCTTCATCCGGGGCGGCATATTCGTACTTTACTTCGATGACCGGGATGTAATTGAGATAATCGAAATCGTCGAGGACATTATCGAAATATACGTCCTGATACACCGCGAGACCCGCGGAGGAATCCGAACCGTTATTGCCGGCGGGATTTCGCACCTCCTGACGGTAGCGAAGGTTTTCAGGAAGGACAATGAGGAAATCATCCAGGATAAGTCCCGGGGAGCGTTCGTGAAGTTCCAGGGAGATAATGCCGTTTTCCGCCAGCAGGGCGGCGCTCTCTTCGTCGGGAGCCGATACGATAAGTTCATCCGCAAGCATATCCCGCCGGATGCGGATCACCGGCTGCAAGGCGCCCTGATTCCGATCTATGCCGATGGGGGCGGATATCCGATGTTCCGAAACGATCTGCTCTTCATCATCGCCCTCGGAGGGTCGGCCGCGTAACAGGATTCCGAGGTCGAAGCCGGGCTGGGCCAGGGTCGCCGAAAGGTACTGACCGCTGCGCAGGGTACTGTTGCGGGGAAATGATATCCGAAGTTCACCGCTCCGCTCTTGAACCATGCGGAGTTGGGCGATTTCGTTCCCATCGTCATCGAATAAGGGAATTCGCTCGCTACGGCAGGACGTTGGTATTATCACCAAAAGGATCAGCAGGCTGATATAAAATGGGAGAACGCGGGGCGTTAATCGGCTCATAGCGTTAATTTAGAGTTGTACGATCCGTTTGGCAAGCAATTCGGCGATCTCTCTCTTGCGGGTCCAGGAGCGGTCCTCGTGACGGAGCAGACTCTCCAGCAACCCCTGGAACGAATCAGGCAACACATCCAGGAGCAGAGCCTCTTCCTTCAACTGCCGCGGAGAAGGTTCGAAACGACGATTGATTGAAAATACGGTACGGAGCGCGGATTTGATAAAGCCCGACAGAGAATAGACATAGAACAGCTCGTCCTCCCGCATGACCGCCGCCGCCAGATCGCCGAGATAATGCTCCATGCTGACCTGGGAGCTGGTTCGGGCGCCGGCCCAGAATCCGTCGGGAAGCTGAGCGAGATCGCTCCGGGCCGATTCGATCCAGCCGGATTTCCGGAAAATAACGTCGGATGTGACGATTCGGTGGAACATGTAGGTACCCGAATCCCTGATGGCCACCGACTGGTTCAGGGAGTCGTGAATGATGGTATCGAAACGGGAAATATCCTTGTACTCTATGCGGAAGGGAATATCGTCCAGGAGAAATCGATCTTTCCGGTTAATTCCGGAGGACTCGAAGCCCCCGGTGAAATCGAACATGACGCTGCGTTCCGCGGCTCCGGGTATTTCGCCCCGGAAGTAAAGATCGAGGCTGATAAAAAAGTAGGGATCATACAGATCGTCACTGAGCTGGATAAGGGTGAGGGTATCGGCAGCCTCCCACTCGCGAACCACGTTGACAATAGCATCAAGAGCCTGCTGGATTTTGCGCTTCACTTCGTATACCCTCGGAATTAAGTTGGGAAATTATATCACGGGTGGTGAAGCGGATGCAAACGGGCTTTAGTATGTGGATCGAAGGGCAGGAACAGACCGGCAGGGCCGTGCATCGGCTTCGCCGGCAGATCCGCGCAGGCCTGCCGGGGGTTTTCCTGCCCTCGGTTCCCCTGCCCCCCTGGATCTTCCTGGAGGGAAGCGATTTCGTCCCCCGCCGGGCCGAGCCACCGCCGTTCTGGGCAGCCCATGCCCTGCGGGAAAGCAGGATAGTCCGCCGGGATATCAGTTCCAAGCACTTTTCCTGTCCATCAGTCGACCTGTCCGCACTTGGGCTTCCGGAAATCCGGGCGGACCTGGTGCCCGGCCTGCCCCTCCTCGCCTACCCGCTGGCCCTTTCCGGCGGCGCCCTGCCGGATCTGAGACAGTGGAGCTTCGGCTGCCGCTCGCCG
This sequence comes from uncultured Salinispira sp., assembly GCA_963966255.1. GTDB lineage: Bacteria > Spirochaetota > Spirochaetia > DSM-27196 > Salinispiraceae > Salinispira. The sequence goes on from CAWZYW010000002.1 coordinate 2,360, forward strand.
GGCTCCTGCCTGGAGAATCTCGGGAACTTTGCGACGGATCGCGGATGGATGATACTGGGGATGCCGCGGCTCGACGGAACGAAGCTGGAGACCTCGCCCGGGGAGCAGAAGCGCGAAGGCGATGAAAGCATGGATCGATGGCAAATCCCGGTCAGTCAGCGGTGTTTTTCCCGGGGCTCGATCCACGCGCTCAGGGTCGAATGGGAGGACGACGGCTCGGCGATCCGCTGGGAATCGATGCTTCAGATCGACCTTGTGCAGAATCGAAAACGCGGAGTATAGTGCAGGAAATGGAGCATATCAGAGCCCTTGTCACCGGCAACCAAGAAATCGCCGACGGTTACTACGAACTTGAATTCGTTCTGCCCGAAGGATCCCCGGGACCCGCCCCCGGACAGTTTCTCACCATCCGGGTGGACGAAGCAAATATCCCCCTGTTGCGGCGTCCATTCGCCTATTCAGCCTGGGATGCCGAAAGCCGCCGGGCGGCCATTATCTACCAGCGCAGGGGCAACGCCACCAAAATCCTCACAGGTAAAAACAGCCACGACCGGCTCGATATCCTCAGCCCGCTGGGCAACCGCTTCCCCCTGCCCTCGGCTTTACCGGCGGAAGTCGGAGGAGGATCCCGTCGCCCGGTGCTGCTGGCCGGTGGCATCGGCATGGGGCCCATGTTCTTCTTCGCGGAGGACCTGGCGAACCGTGGACACGACCCGCTGCTGATCGTAGGCGCGCGAAGCGCTTCCCTGCTGCCCGACCTCACACGGTACAGCCGCGCCGAGACCCTGGTGGCCACCGATGACGGCAGTGCGCCGGGAAGCTTTCACGGCAACATCATCGGGGCATTGGACCACTATGCCGGCGGGAATGAAGGCGATTTATCGGGAAACAGGGCCGCCGACGCATTCGAGCTCTACGCCTGCGGCCCCCATGTGATGATGGGCGCCGCGCAACAGTGGGCCCGGCAACGGAATTTACCGCTGTGGGTATCCATGGAACAGACCATGGGCTGCGCGGTGGGGGCCTGCATGGGATGCGTGGTCCCGGTGAACGACGACAAGAAATACGCCCGGGTCTGCAGCGAAGGTCCGATCTTCCCCGGAGGATACATTCAATGGCGATAGACCTTTCGGTGCGCATCGGTCCGATCAGCATGCAGAATCCCGTGGGGGTGGCTTCGGGGACCTTCGGATACGGCAGCGAATATGAAGAACTCATAGATATCGACCATCTCGGAGCACTCTACACCAAAGCGGTGACCCTTGAGCCCCGCCCGGGAAATATGATTCCCCGAATCGTTGAAACCACCGCGGGCATGCTCAACTCCATCGGCCTGGCCAATGTGGGAAGCAGGGGCTTCGTAGAAGAAAAATATCCCTATCTGAAAAACTACAACACCGCGGTGATGGTAAACCTGGCCGGGACCATGCTGGAAGATTACCTGGAAACACTGGAATACCTGGAGGAACATGCACCGCTGGCCGGTTACGAGGTCAACCTGAGCTGTCCGAACGTGAAATGCGGCGGCATGGCGCTGGGAACCGACCCGGCAATGGTCGAGGAAGTCACCGCCACCCTGCGGAAGGCCACCGACAAGCCGCTGGTCATCAAACTCAGCCCGAACGTCACGGACATCAGCGAAATCGCCCGGGCCGCCGAGTCCGGCGGCGCCGACGCGGTGAGCTGCATAAACACCCTGGTGGGCATGATCATCGATACAAAAACCAAAAAGCCCGTACTGGCCACCGAAACCGGGGGATTGTCAGGCCCCGCCATCTTCCCCGTCGGATTGGCGGCAACCTACCGGGTCAGCCGGGCGGTGAAAATACCGGTCATCGGCCTGGGGGGAATCACCAATGCCGACGAGGCTATCCAGTACCTGCTGGCCGGCGCCAGCGCGATCCAGCTTGGAACCATCAATTTCGTGAACCCCGATGCGGGCCGTGAAGTGCTGGAAGGCATCAGGACCTATATGGAGGACAACGGCCTGGAGCGAATCGAGGACTTTCATCAGTTTCTTCCCCGACCGCTGATCTGAGCCGGCTTTCCGTATACGCCGTCAGAACAACTCTTCCCGGCTACCGAGGCGCAGACTGAACCGCGTCCCCTGGCCCACTTCGCTGTGGACCTCGATTCCGCCGCCCATGGATTCCAACTGGTTCTTGCACATAAACAATCCCAGGCCCGAGCCTTCGATCGGCTCCTGGGAATCGGGCCGCCGGGGATGGAAGCGCTGATTCAGCGCGAAGAGCCGATCCCGGTATTTAGCAAGATCTATGCCCATTCCGTTATCCTCAAAAATAAGATAAACGTCGGCCCCACTGAGCTGCGAGCGGATGCTGATTTCAGGCTTCCGGGAGGGATCCCGGTATTTAATGGCATTGCTGACGAAATTGTAGAAGTAACTGTCCAGGTAGAGTTCGGGATAGCGCAGCGCCGGGGCTTCGGAAAAATCGACATCGATCCGGGCACCGCATTCCTCCACCCGGGCATCGAGAATCCTACGGGCTTTTTCCCAGGAATCTCTCAGGGAACGGGGACTATCGGGCTTCGCGACGATGGTTGACGCGCTGATCAGCTCGGACATTTTGTCGATGGTCCCGGACATCAGGTTTGCATTCTCCCGCAGCATCTCGAGAAGCTGGGGATCCACCGAAGCGCTGGCCTTTAAGGTGTCTATGAGAATACCGATATTTCCCGCGGGACCCTTTATATTATGGCTCAGCATGCGGTGTACTTCTTCCATCTGCCGATTCCGGGATGTGAGGACGTCCACCATCTGCTGCAGTTCCCGCTGATGGCGGTACTCACGGTCGATGTCCTGACAGACGCCGTAGACCCGCACGGGCCTGCCATCCACCTGCTCCACCGCGCCGATGACCCGGGTCCATAGCTCACGGCCCCGTGCCGTGCGGACTTGCAGCTTTTCGTCGAAGCCGACCCCATCGATCATGATGCTGCCGAGTCTGGTTTCGGCGACCTCGCGGCTTTCATTGATATAGAAATTCAGCACATCCGCCACGGTTAACGCGGTATCGTCATCAAGATCGTGAATCTTGCGGATCCCCCTGGACCAATTTACCTGGTTCGTAAGCAGATCAACCTCCCATGAGCCGATGCCAGAAAGGGCCTGCCCCATGCTGAGGAGCGTATTCTGCTCCTGAATTCGGGTCCGCTGCTCCACCGCATCGCTGATGTCCCGGGAGGTGGTGTGAAGCCGGACCACCTGCCCCGATTCATCCAGAACCGGCCTCGTTAGGGTTTCCAGCCACACGGCGTGGCCGTCCTTATGGACAAAGCGATAGGCGATACGCACCGTGTCGTCCCCCAGCTGCGCCGGCTTGTGGGATCCGGAAAGGATGGCCTCCCGGTCCTCGGGATGAAAAAAGTCATAGGGGTTTCGGCCGAGAAGCTCATCCGGTGAGTAACCGGTGATTTCATATGATGCGGGGCTGACAAAAAGATAGCTCCCATCGGGTTCATGGATGCAAATCATATCCCTGCTGAGGGTTACCAATTGTTTAAAATCTCCGCCGAAATTCACAAGAGCTCCTTCAGAATGGTTCCGCTATTCAAATATAATTGTGTCCCCGGTCGAGTGCAAATGTCCAAGGGCCCAAATGGCGGTGGCGCTGATTACCGGGTTTTCGCTTTGTGAGAGTTCTTTGATGGCGGGAATCAGCTGCCCATGACCTCCGTTGGCCGCTGCGATGATGGTATTTCGCAGCATGGACTCCCATCCCGCCCTCATCACCGGCGTGCCGGCAAAGCGCCGGGTGAAATCCTCATGGTTCCTCATGGACAGCAGATCCGCCAGGTTCTGCTCGCCGGCTACCAGAGGGTTCGCGAAAGCCGCTACATCGGTGACCTCGGCCCGCACATTGAAGGGACACACGTCCTGGCAGAGATCGCAGCCGAACAGCCAGGTGCCCATTCGCTCCATGAGCTCCGGCTCAATGAGACCATCGCGCTCGATGGTCAGATAGGAGATGCATTTGGATGCATCGATGCGAAAGGGGCCCTCGAGGGCAGCCGTCGGACATACATCGATGCAGCGGGTACAGCCTCCGGGACAATGGCTCAGATTCCTGCTTTGCACCGGGGTTGGATGGAAATGCTTCGTGCTGATGATTTCGCCCAGGAAAAACCAGGAACCCAGTTCCCGGTGGAGGCTCAGGGTATTGCGCCCGGTGAAGACCAGGCCGGCTTTTTCGGCATAAAAGCGCTCCTGCAGAGGGGCCGTATCGGTAAAGCCCCGAAAGGAATCTTCGGGGTAGCAACGGGTAAGCTCTGAAGCGATTCGCTTAATCCTCCGGCCGAACTCCCGGTGGTAATCGCGACCGCGGGCATAGACGGATATCCCCCCGCTCGGGGCTTTCCGGGACTGCCGTCCGGGAAAATAACTCAGGGCGAATACGATCACCGATTTCGCCTCCGGAAGAATGCCCGCCGGGTCGTATTTCATCGGTTCATGACGGGCGAGAAAATCCATGCTTCCGTGGCGCTTCTCGGCAATCCACTGAGCGTATTCCCTTCGAGCCTTTCGGGCATCGGGCTGTTCGCCCGGTAAGGATTCGGCGTCGGTCACCGCCCAGTAGCGGATGCCCTCGGCTTCGACCAGCTCCGCCAGGATGCCCAGGTCATCGCCGTTCATGGGCGGGCCTCGCCACCGCCGGCGTATATGCGGGCGTATGCGCACAGACATTCAAGGGAGCAATGGGCGCAATCGGGCTTCCGGGCGGTGCATATACGACGGCCGTGGAGATTGGCGATCATGGAAAAACTGCTCCAGCGCTCGGTAGGAAGTATGACTGCGATCTCGCTTTCGGTGCGCCGGGGATCGGGCTTTTTCTCAGCAGGATCGCAGCTCAGCAGGCCCAGGCGGCTCACCACCCGTCCGAAGTGAGTATCGACGATAATCGCCGGTTTCCCGTAGATGTGATGAAGGATCACACCGGCGGATTTGCGGCCGATGCCCGGGATGGTGATAAGCTCTTCCATGCCGGAGGGCACCTGCCCTGCAAAATCGTCCCGTACCACCCGGGCGGCGGCCTTGATGTTTTTCGCCTTGTTGCGGTAGTACCCGGTGCTGTGCACCACCTGTTCCACATCGGACAGCGGCGCATCGGCGAGCTCGGCAGGACCGGGCCAGCGCGCGAAGAGTTCGGCGGTGACCTTGTTCACCTGCTCGTCGGTGGTCTGGGCCGAAAGGGCGACGGCCACCAGCAGCTGCCAGGCATCCTCATGGTCCAGGAGGTTCACCCGGTCGTCGTAGTATTCTTTGAGTATATCGTGGGCCTCAATCGCGCGGCGTTTGAGGTGCTCGTCATCGGGCATATCTTGAATCGCTCTCCATTTATCAATACATTGTTTATCAATACATTGGTCAGATCGGTATTGTGAGTACGACAACAATAACTTCATCACCATTATAGAGGTAAATCATGCACGGCACCAACGACAAGGACGCTCAGGACGTCCGCATCTACGACAATCTCAAGCAGATCAAGAACGTAATCATGGTCCTCAGCGGCAAAGGCGGCGTCGGGAAAAGCACCGTCTCGGTGAATCTGGCCCATTCGCTGGCCATGGCCGGCCATTCGGTGGGCATTATGGATGTGGATGTCCACGGCCCCAACGTGCCGAAGATGCTGGGGATCGAAGACCGGCAATTCTCCGGCGAGCACGAAGCCATCGAGCCCGTGGAAGTGCTGCCGAATCTGCACGCCGCATCCATCGCCCTGGTGGGATACGATCCCAAGGAAGCGCTGATCTGGCGGGGCCCCATGAAAATCGGCCTGGTGCGCCAGTTTTTGGGCGACGTGAAGTGGGGAGAACTTGATTACCTCATCATCGACACCCCCCCTGGCACCGGCGACGAAGCCCTGACCCCCGCCCAGCTCATCCCCCAGATGTAAGGGGCGGTCATCGTCACCAGCCCTCAGGACGTTTCCATACTGGACAGCCGCAAGAGCATGACCTTCGCCGAGAAACTGGAACTTCCCATCCTGGGCATCATCGAGAACATGTCCGGGTACGTCTGCAGCCACTGCGGCCAGGTGACCGACATTTTCGGCAAGGGCGGCGGCCAGATGGCCTCCGACGCCGTGGGCGTGCCTTTCCTGGGCTCGGTACCCATCGATCCGGGCATCGTCGTAGCCGGCGACCAGGGCCGGCCCTTCCTTGCCCAGTTCCCCGAGCGGCCCGCGGCCATCGCGTTCAAGGAAATCATCGGGAAAATCGATGAACAGATCGAGAAGAACACCAGTGAAAGCATATACGACGGCAAAGAGCCCGAGGACCCGCGGATAGCACAGTCAAAGAAGAAGGAAGCCCTGGGCGATTTCAGACCCCTTCAATAGATCTGACGCCCGCTGGAGCAGGAGCCCGGCATGCCGAGTATGTACGAAATCTACCAGTCCCACGCCGACGCCTATGACGAGCTGGTACGCTATGAAGATCATCAGGGCAATCTGCGCCGGGTTCTTCACAGGCTGGTCGATTTTTCGGGAAAGCAGGTGGTTGAATTCGGCGCCGGCACCGGGCGGCTGACCGAATTGTACGCCGAACTCGCGGGGGAGATCCGCTGCTACGACCGCAGCGAAGATATGCGCCGGCGGGCAATGCTCCGGCTGGCGTCTTACGCGGGGAAACTCGAGTATGGCATTCTGGACCACGCTGAAAGCGATCCCGAAGATACCCGCCGGGCCGACATCGTTATTGAAGGATGGGCATTCGGCCATACCGTTTTCGACCGCCAGGCTCATGTGGCCCGGATCACCGCCGAATTGGTGGATTGCTGCCGCAGACTGCTGCGTCCCGGCGGAACCATGGTATTCATCGAAACACTGGGAACAAATGTGGAGAGCCCGTCGGCTCCGGGGGAAATTCTCAACGCGTTTTACTCTGAGTTGGAACAGAGACACGAATTCAAGCGCCACATCGTATCGACGGACTTCCGTTTTCCAAGCCTGGATGCGGCAACTCGGCACATGGGATTCTTTTTCGGCCAGCCCATGGCCCAGACTGTACTCGCCCGGGGAAGTGAAGTGGTACCTGAGTTCACCGGGATCTGGCTCCGCCGAGGGTGAGCATCCTGCGCCACTTTATTGCAGGCCCGTAAGCCCCGCGCTGTACTCCCATAAACCACGAGCGAAATCCCGACTATGCGAATCTGACGAACTCTCGGTTTTTTCATCAACGCTGAAATACGACCCGCTGATCCCTTCGAACTCCTGACTGCCGGCCAGGGCGGCGAGAAAAGCGCCGGAACGCTCGGGACTGCTTCCGAACTTGAACAGCCGGCTCATAAGCGGCAGCATACGAAACCACATAAAGCGCACCATGCCGCGGCTGTCCCGGCCCAGGCCGGTACCCGGCATAAACCCCGGATCATAGGCGTTTACCGTGATATTCCTTCCAGCCTCGCGCAGCCGGCGTTCCAGCTCATAGGTGAAAAGCATGTTGCAGAGCTTGGAATTCGAGTAGGTGTAGCCTCCGGCTTCGCCGGCCTTCGCAGGCAGATGCGGATCATGTTCCGGATACGCAAGCCATTCGGGCTTTTCATAATGCGGTGGGGTCATAGGACCGCCGGAATACTTCGGATCGTGCACCCCGCTGGCTACTATGACGATGCGACCCGGCTCACTCATATGCGGCAAGAGCATGCTGGTCAGAAGGAAGTGCCCCAGATGATTCACGGCGAAGGCCATCTCGTATCCATCGGCGGAGCGGACATCGGCGGAACCCATGGATAAACCGGCACTGGCCACAAGGCAGTTTATCGGCGGCAGATCCATGGCAGTAAGCCGGGCGGCGGCGGTACGGACCGAATCGAGGGAAGCCAGATCCATGATGAGTACGCTGATCTTATCATTGCCCGACGCTTCGCTGATGCGGGCGGCAGCCTTCTCGCCGGAAGCGGCATCCCTGGCGGTAATGACAATGCTTCGCGAATGATCGTCGGCAAGTTTGATTGCAGCTTCCAGACCCAGTCCGCGGGTCGCTCCGGTGATAACAGTGGTCATGCTCTGCTCCCTGAATCGGTGATGGAGTCAGTATAGCCGATATTGACCGCTTATGGGGCCTCTGGTATATTGAGCACTCGCAAAAAGCCGGAGTGATCGCAGATCGCATCGGAGTTTTCCGGGGTGTAGCCTAGTGGCTAAGGCGTCTGCTTTGGGAGCAGAAGATCGCTGGTTCGAGTCCAGTCACCCCGATTTTTTTGCGTACCCGCGCAGCTGGCGCAGCGCCCGGCGCGGCGGTATACTGTATCCATTCAAGCGTCCATAGCTCAGCTGGATAGAGCAACGGCCTTCTAAGCCGTAGGTCGCACGTTCGAGTCGTGCTGGACGCGTTTTTAATTTGTTTTTCTGTAATGATTTATGATCATCTACAGACCAATCCTTGGTTATCTGATCCGCTTGTGGTATCATTTAAGTATCACTACGGATTGGAGATACCATGCCCAGAATCGCCAGCCCCTTCACCGTCTTTCCTCTCAAAACTAAAAAGAGTGCTAAACCTATCTACTACGTGTACTTCCGGATGCGCGATGGCTCCCGCGTGAAACGTTGTTCGGGACAGACAGCGAAGTCTGCAGCTGAAAGATGGGCCCGCGAACAGATTGAAGCCGGGAAAAGTACCCTTTCTGCAGACTCAACCTTTATGGATATCGCCACGGAATTTTTCACAGATATCACCAAGTACCGCAATCCTAAAGATATAGAACCAAGCTCACGTCAGAGGAAAGATAAGCAGAAACTCACAGATGAACACCTCATAAAGTTTTTTGGAAATCTTCCGGTTTCAGAAATTACAACAGATGATGTAGAGAAGTTCAAAGTACATATGGAACAGAAAGAGACCAGGATCGGCACGTATCACTCCCCTTCTTCCATAAACAAGTGTCTTTCCTGTTTACGGGCTATTTTGAACTATGCAGATGATCGTGGACTATTGATACGTCTGCCTAAGATTTACCCCAAGACCCAGAAGCCGCGGACTCCGCGCGGAGCACTACTCCCAGACCAGGCAAAGAAACTGTTTACAAAAGATTGGCCGGACCCTCGTGTAATGTATGCAAATCAGCTATCGATGATAACCGGACTCCGGCAAGAGGAACTACTTGCGCTTAAATATGAGGATATACTATCCCCGGAGGATTTCGGGGATGACCTTATCAAGCGCCCACGAATTTATTCAATGTACCGGGACAAACTGTTCGGCACAAAGCCACCGGTTCATCTGCTTGCCATCTATAAGGTGTGGAATCAATCTGAGAGAGAAATCGTCTTTAAAACAAAAACCCGTGTCGACAGGTTTATTCCCATCCCGGAGGAAATGGTAAAGAGGCTTGAGACCCTCAAACAGCTCCGTGATAAAATTCAACCCGAGTCTCCGTTTATCTTTTTCGCTGACCGGGTAGCAGAAAAGCCCATGGAGCGTGAATTACTACTATCAGGACTCAAAGATCGCGCCAAGGAAGCGCTCAAGATATCTGATGAGAATTGGTCGGAACTGAATATCGACTTCCATTCATGGCGGCATTTCTTCAACAGTTTCCTGGCAAACCATGTGAGCGACATACTGACGAAAATGGTTTTGGGGCATTCGGTGCAGAGTATTTCTGATAACTATATGAAATCGATGGATTTTGAGAAGATTGTAAAACTGCAAAAGCTACTTCTTTAGCACTGTCACTCTCTTCTTTTAAATCAGAGTCTCCCAATCGAGTTCAGACAACGCCTCACATCAAAATTGATGCAACCGCAAAAGCAGGGGAAATTCAGAGCTGTGTAATAAAAATCTGTCTTTTTTCTTCCAGAATTTGAAATTTTCTAAAAATAAATCTGAACATTTGTTGAGCCTAATTCAGGCTCAATTTCTCCAGAAAAATTGGAGTTCACAATCTTATTTCCATAATTAGCAATTACTCCCCTAAATAGCAGGACACCGAGCGTCCACAAATTCAGATTGCCCGTTGAACTTTATTTTTTTTATCGAGTAGGATTAGCCAAGAGACTAAAAAAGCTCAGGAGCCAATCCTGAGCTTAGTCACCACGAAAAGAGCGTGGCTGAAGATAGGTGTCTTCATAGCCATTCTCTCTCTTCGTGGAATAAATTTCAAGGAGGGAAGGATGAAAATTTATCTTTCCGTGGCGGAGCTGGCTAAAAAATTAAAGCTCCAAAGGTCTAGCGTCTACGATTTAACGAGCGCGAAACGGATTCCGCACTTTAAGCTAGGCGGAAAATTGCTCTTTTCTGAAGAGGAGATAGATCGATGGATTGATCGGCAGCGTGTGGATTTGGGCACCGGAGGGAATGATGAGCCAAAAAACGATTAATGCGAAGCTTCCATTTCGCCCGTTCCTCATGTTTCCGATGAGCTTGATCAAAGATCGAAAGCTTTCCAGCCACGCACGTGCCGTATATCTTGCCTTATTGGTCTTCGCCTCGAAAGACGACCAAAAATGTTATGCGACCACCGAAACTTTACAGGCTACTGTAGGAATCGGAAAAAGCGCTTTTTATAAAGGCCTGGACGAGCTAAAAAGACGGAAATACGTCTACGTACACACGGAGATAAAGGGTATCGACAACGTTATTCGAAAAAAAAACACATACCATCTACTCGAGCAACTTCTACTTATCGGTGAGCTAAGGGAGGGAAAATCCCGAGAAGTTGGTTAAGACTCTATAAGAAGTGGATTTCCGGTGGAAATCCACTCTTTTTTGGTTGGGGAATTGTGGAAAAGTCAAAAGATTTGGACAATAGCTGTTTTATATGGACGCTCAAATGCGGAAAATAACCAATGAACTATATATAGATTTAAATCTATTATATGGCGTTTTTTAGAAAACAAGCTATAAACGCATATTTCTTATTAACAGGAAATTCTGTCGCAAATACAGGAGTAAGACATGACGACCGGCGCTTTCAGTCTCCTCACAAACAGCAAGAAGGAAGTACTCTTGGTACTCCGCCGAGACGTTCCCCTGTGGGATTTACCCGGGGGTCGCGTAGAAGTTCCCGAGCGTCCAAGCCAAACAGCGATTCGTGAGACTCATGAAGAGACCGGACTACATATTAAACTCGACGGATACCAGAAGCGCTATATCCGCCCGGAGATAGCAGACACTCAGTACCTATTCCATTCCAGTACCTATCAAGGAGATGAAATAGTATCGGGACCGGAGACCAGGCGCTTACAATGGTTTCCATTTTCAAGACTACCAATTTTACTGATCCCTCATCGGAGAAAGCAGATCTATGACTATTTCCATAATGTGGAAATGCCCGAGATTGTTCTACCCGAAAATCGAGTGATTCTCGCTACTCATGGAATAAGAAACCTGCTTCGCAAATTCAATCGATCAGGCAATTTATAGTGTCGGGAATCTATGGGTGAATGGATGGTGGTGAGTCGGGAAGTACTGTCCCCACTATAACAATAGCAGGGACAGGGTTCGAGTTTAATCGAGCAATTCTATATGGAAATAACTTTTGGCTAAATCAGCCTCAGAATAACCGAGAAGCACAACAGTACCAGTAAGCTCTATTTCAGTTCCGCGTGATAGGCTTACGTATGAGTCATCGTTCGTATAAAGCAACACAGCATGTGACTCCGGTTCGCGTATGAATTCACTACCTACAGGCACCGCTGGTGCTCCAGGGGCTGGGTAACTCACACTCATCTGGATCTTATACTTATAATCATCTACATATCTACCAGTTTCTACTCTATCAATATCATTAAACGTGCCAGCGAAGGTCCATGTCTGTCCCGAGAACTCGTTCTTAAAAAAGATATCCCGCTGAATGTCAGTCATCTGATTAAAAATCAACCGGAGAAAGGTTCCGTCAGTTAAAGCGGCTCGCTTCGCAGCGGTGTACTGATCAGGATCATTCATTATCTGATTGGCCCGGGAAATAAACTGGTTATGAAGAATCTGTGGGTTGTAAAGCAGAAATCGGCTGAAGGTCTTTCCATTCTGTCGGACATCGGAAACATCGAAGCTAATATTGCCGTCGGCTTCTGAAATAGAATAGGTGAATAATGAGTCGGAGCTCCCGTCCCGGGCGTACCCCCGCTTAATGACATATGTATCCTGATAAATATCAGCAGCATCAAGATAAGCATACTGCCAGTTCCATAACTCGGAATCACTAAGTACTGCATAAATCGCAGGATAGATGGGCAGATCACCATCATACAAATACACTTCAGCATCCACGGCAGCTGGTAGCCCGATTTCTCCTAACGTTGCGCAGCTTGAGAGTGCCAGACTGAAAAGCACCACAAGCAACATAAGGGGACGAAGTTTCATAAACGCTCCTTTTTGATGAATGCGATATTACATCGCTATTTTTATATTTAACATCGCCCATAGATCATAGTCAATGCTGAAGGGAGCACCTAACATTATGTTTCATCCGAAGTTTTATAATGGAACTATCAAAAATATTTGGCTACAACATCAAAAAGTACCGGAATGGTGCTGGCATCTCGCAAGAACAGCTCGCTGAGCGCAGTGATTTATCTCAGCATTACATCGCTGAAATTGAATCTGGAAGTAAGTCGCCTTCTTTCAGCCGCATAGAACTACTGGCAACAGCACTTTCAGTAAAACCTTATGAATTATTTATTGATGGCTCCGATATGCAGACCGCCGACCAGCGCAATACATTGATCCGGTCAATCTCCGACCATATGCAGGAAGCGATAAGGAACGTAGCTCAAGACATGCTGTCTGATTCATCATCATCCGGGGACTGATACTTCACTCATCATCCAGCTCAGTAAAGAAATAACTATCCCAGAAAAAAAGTTCGTTCAAATGCAGCTGGGTGTAATGAATGACCTCTTCCGGCAGCATTGATCGAGTAAGGATATGATGGCCACCATACCAGTACTCCAGAATCTGATCATGCAAGGAAACGACCGCCGGACCACCATCAGCGTGTGGGACTCCATTTTTCCAGTATTCCAGGTGGCCGTCTTTACACACCACGGCGGGCTGGCAGTCGACAATGCAATTGAGAAGGCCTGCATTGAAGTTCAGCATCTCCGTAGTACCAGGGAAAATGCATAATCCGTCCTCTACAAGATCCGGAATAGTCGTGGAGAGCGTGCTGATCAACGATGTGTATCTGCAGAGCGTATGCGAGGGAAATCCTTCGATTGCCTGATCATGTCTGTTTTCGAAACTCCTGGCGATGTCATCAATAAACTCGTCAAAACTACCCATATCTTCCTCCTATAACCTTGCTCATAGCTCACTGCTGAAATCGCGATCTCGATTTCGCTTCACTTTCTGGCGATTCGGTATAATCTCCAGAGGTTCATTCAGTTCATCGTGAATGATGGTAACCTCAATGTCATTTTCCCTGGATAGCCGAGCGAGCCTACGGGCGACATGCAGACTGCTTTCGCCTCGCAATCCAACTTTTGATCCATATTTGCTAATAGCGAGCCGGAGAATAACCAAGAGATCATCATCCCTATGTGAGCGCAATTGGAGGTGCGAGCCTCTGTCGATAAAAACCGGTTCGAAATTGCGATGATACGCAATGGAACCATCTTCACCGACCAATGACTGGATCATCCCTGGACCATGAGGAAGGTTGGGATACACATCTCCCTTAGTTGAACCGTATTTCGAGACATTGACGTAGTGCCATTTTGCTCTGCGGTAAAAGGGATAAAGATCATACACTTCCCTAAGAGCTCGTCTATCGCCTTTGCATCCTTCAAGCCGGAGCCATGCAATATAAACCTTGAGGTTGTCCAGGATCATTTCAAATTCTTTGGCCCGACGCCGCTCTTCCTGGATTATCTGCTGCAACTGCCAGGCTATACGAAAGCTCTTTAAGGACTGCTCTACCTTTTCATCAGCAGAGAGATCCTGATATCGAGTACCATCGCTCAGGAGTGAGCGATACTTGTCCTTCAACTTCTCGAAGGATTCATCCTGAGCTCTCCATGCCTGCTTCAACAGCTTGATCATTTTCGCGCGGTTTTGTAGGAACACTGCCCAGAGTTCGGGATCAGGCTGTGCATGTTCTTTATATGAGGCCGTACGACCCTGCTGCCGCTCATATTCCGCCACCAGGTAATCCGCAGCTTTAGACGGGGACATTCTCATTTCATTCACGAGAAACCAGAAGGGATTAAGGTACATGCCCCGAAGGTACAGCCTGTTCTCCTTGATGCGTCCTTTGTATTTCTCCACCTTGAGGCCATGGGTCTGACTCAGGGAATGCAGAAGCTCCTGGAAGGACACGCGATATTCAGACTTGCTTCGCGTCCCCCAAAAGTGCATGGTCGCTTCACAGCGAAATTGACGGCGCTTTCTCTCTTCACCTATCGCGGAAGTTGGCTCATCTGAATCCTTATCCTTTGTTATAACTGGTTGCTCCACCCGTTCAGCTGCCAGCTCCTCACCGAATTGAAATATTTCCGGGTCGATGACTTCGGAACTCTGACGACACGCATCAGCGCGTACTTTGAGGTATTCCGCCTGCTCAGCCTCAGACATTTTCTTGTACCGGTTCCACTGTTTACGATAGCCGCTTCTCACATGCCGAACCTCGAGCGCCCGTTTCTCAAACCATCGACTGAGAATCCGCACATACTCAGGATCAACAACTCGCTCATCTCCCTGAGTAATGTATGTGTCCTCCAGGGTACTCTCGGTGGATGCTTTATCGTCGTGCCAGAATCCCCGGGTGAAGGGGTATTCTTTCAGATTGATTCCTTTTTGGGCACCCGGCAGTTTAATGTTCAGATACTCCCGATCTGTGCCAGCGTTCCGTACCTTCATCTCGCCGACACCTTCCAGGTATCTAACGAGTTCTGAATAGTCTGAGATGATCTCATCGCTAATCTTTTCTAGCAGATCTTCCTTGAATGTCCGGGACGGTCCGGTGATATCGTAGCCCGTCGTCCTTGTGATGATCCTATGCTTACCCGATAAATCTCGGCGGCGATTATCCTTCGGTGACGCAAAACCGTATTTTGCATTGGTCACTTCCTGGAATGCATTTATATACGAGATGTTGTGGGTCACCCGTCCAAAAGGATTGAACTTCTTCCATGTCTTCAGATTGACCTGGGGGATGACAATATGGATATGTGGCATCCGATTAACCTGGCTGCCGGTCATATTATCCTGAGTACTCTTAATTCGGGGAATGTGCGCCTCAGCATAGAGGTTATATTCGTCCTCATCATATGCAGCAAAGGCAAACTGTTCGAAATCCCGTACCAGCTTCTGCATCTGGGAAACAGATACAAAGTCCTCCTTGAATGACAGGGTGATATGAAGATACTTATCACCGCGCCCTTCGATTGAATCGATGATATGATCGGTAAGCTCAATATCTCCCGAGAGGATGACCCGCTCATCCAGCTCATCCCTGGATTGGCTGCGGCCCTGCATGACACCGTGGATGAGATACTGGACTATCCCCTCTTTCCCCCCGTTTATCCTAATTATCACCATCCGCCTCCGAAATTAACCGTTTTAATACCATTTCCGTACCATGTACTGACTCATCACTTACCGAACTATCCCAGGGATTTACCTCGTATTGCTTGAGCATCTGAACGATTCGATTAGCCAGCTGCAGCCGATATCTGCGTTCCGGGGATATTTTCTTGGCAGGAATGGATTCTTCCCCTTCATTGAGAAGTATCTGCCGGTAATATCTGGATACTGATACGCCACTCTGGGCGGCTCGCTGCTTCAACTCGTTGTATTCCTCTTCTGTGAAGTGGATACCAAGTACCTTTGATAGCGCTTCATGATGTTTCTGCGACTTTTTACTCATCTCGGCTCTTTCCTTATAAGGGTTTCAAAGGGGTACCCTTTGGCGCGAGAAGTCCGGTACGGACTTCCATCGTGCCTATAGCTAAGGGTTTCAGTACAGAAAGAGTAAAACTGAGCGAATTTCAGCTGGTTTGGGTAGGTTTGGGTTGCAATTAGTAAGGTACAGCATTCTTGGGAAAAAGTCTAGTCGATCTACAGATTGGCACTAGACATTTCATATTTCATCTGCTAGTCTAGTCTTAGGTTGATTAAAACAGAGGGTTTTCAGCTGGTTTGGGTTGCGCCAAATAACCAGGAGGAACCAGAGAAGATGTGAACAAGCCCGCTCCGGAGAGAAAGGTGAGTGTCGGCGACTTCGCAGAAAAACATCGACCCGAAGGGAAGGCATCAAAACTCCTTCCCTTCCAACAAGAAATTGAAGAGCTCATTGATCTGAACTATTCGCAGATGCAGATCTGCGAATACCTCAGGGAGAATGGAGTTTCAATTTCACCAGCCGGTCTTTGGAAATTTCTGAAGAAGAACCAGATATCGACATCGCCTAAGAAATCATCTCCACGAATCAGCTCACGGGAGAAATCCCACTTCGAGCGAAGACCATCAGATCCGAGTGTATTAAATCGTTTGAGACGCCCGGAGATAGATCCAACCAAATATATAGAGGATTAATTTATGCCTAAACTGATTTCGATGTTGCTGTTCCTGAGAATTGCCATAATCAATATTTCCGGCAACACCGGGAAAACTACCGTCGCAATGCACGGTGTCGACAATGCACTGCCTGATGCGGAAATAATCTGTGTGGAATCTCTCAATGAGATCCCAAAAATCGATGGGCAAAATCTCACCACCTTGAAGGCTGAGGAAGCCGATAAGCTATTCGAAAAGATGCTCATCAGTCGGAACAGGGAGAATCTGATCGCGGATATCGGTTCTTCCGTCGTAGAGCAATTGCTGGCACGCATGGTGGAATACGATGAAGTCCATGAGGAATTCGACCTCATCCTTATCCCCGTGACCCCGGAGAATAAGCAGCAGATCGACACCATCAAGACAGTCGAGCTGCTTATAAACTACGGAATAAACCCCGACAAAATTCGCATCGTATTCAACCGGGCTCCGAAGAGCCAAGATTATCGGGATGTATTTTTACCAGTAATCAAATATCTGGAAGAAAAAGGGTATGAGCGAATGGACGTCGGCGCTGTGATCTGGGAAACGGATTTCTTTGACAAGCTCAATCGAAAGGGACTGTCTCTTAATGCGCTGCTGGCTGAGGATTACGATGCGTATGACGCGATCCTTGACAGTCCTGATCCCGAGATATCCGATGAGGATCGGCTATCTGCAGCGAAGCGCATGAAAGACATTCAACGTGCTCGCAGGCTTAAGACGCATATCGATGAGGTATTCGGAAGAATCCTGGAGGGCGTCTATGCCTATCATCTTTGATCAGAACGATGAGGAGTGCGAATTCGCACTCCTCATCAGAAAATACACCAAGTTATTGGAAACCGTCCGGGAGCTGCATGAAGCACAGCTGCAACTGGCAACTGATTTTAAACCGGAAATTGAAAAATCAACACGCGAATTACGCGGTGACCTAGAGCATAGATATGCCCGTTTGCGTGTGGAAGCGGAGGATGTTCGAGAGTTGATGAGTAGAATGACACGGCTGATTGACAGCTACACAAAGAACATCAATCAGATAACTGAGAACCGGATATCTCGTAAGATCGATAAGGCAGAAGAGATCCTTCAAACCACAGCAGTCACCATTGCTGAGAACCTTTTCTCCAAGCATCTTGATGGTAAACTCGCACCTGAATTACAGAAGGGTATCACTAAATCCATCCGTCCCTGGAAGATAATCTCAGTCATACTCGGTATTGCGACTCTCATCAATATCATTTTACAAGCCGGAATAATTAGTCGATTAAGCTAAGGAGAAAAATATGAGGTGTGTACATCGAGAACCAGAAATCCAGCAGGAAATGAGAATCACGGGTGAATATCCCCGTCTCTCCCGACATGAGAAGCTGATCACAATTATCGCTCTCAAGACGCAGCAGAACAAACTCCTTGGTTCCGTCGATCCCTGGATGAGCAAGTCTCGATTGATCGAGCGCGCAGAGAAAGTCGAGGAGATCGTTTTGCTGATTCAAAAGATTGAATCGTCCCTAAACTCAGGAGATCGCACATGCCCTACTATACCCTGAGACGCATGAGCGATGGCTGTGGAGATTCAGGTGCCATGTCCTTAGCAATCTGGATGGACGAGAATAATGAGGTAATCAAAGAACATGATGCCCGGCCACAGATCGGAAAATGCATTTGTGTTGGATCGTACGCCGGGCGTTCATACCAATGGCAGGATTGGTGGCGGACATCTCCTGTTGTGGAAATATTGACCGATGAAGATGATCTGGTTGTGTTCAAAACCCAAAACTCCACCTACGAGTGGACCTGCCAGTCTTCCGGATTTAGCAAAGGAGTAGGAAATGTCACCAGAGAAGACAAAGATTCTATTTGAAACATTCCTAGACCTTTTCGGTCCTGATGATTTCAAGAATGACCTTCATCAGTCATTGATGGGATTCGGATTCGAATGTGGGGATGGATGGTTTGATCTTGTTTATGACTGTTTCATAAGAATCAGCGAAGCTAATTGTGAAACAGTGATCGTCCAGGTCAAGGAAAAATTCGGCGGCCTCCGTGTATATTGCAGGACGTACTGTGAAGCCGTCAAGCGTATTATTGAAGAAACTGAGGCTCGTTCCCTGATTACCTGTGAGGAATGTGGCGCAGATGGCGCTACAAAAACTGATAATAGCTGGATGGTGACGCTTTGTGATTCATGCCTTGAAAAGCGAAAAGCAGACCGGCGAAATACTTTTGCTGATCCGCTTTGATGGTGAGTGCTGGTCAATGCATTTCTGAAGCACTGATCATACTTGCATAGGGAGTTCTTATGATATTTCTGGAATTCAATTGTACAAATCGGCTATTATCGCGAATAGAATCTGGGATAGAAAATTTAACCGTGGGCGAGTTACTTCTTCTATCCGCAGATTCATCTTCATTACCGGTGAAACCTGAAATCGAAGCAATTGAAGTCAGTGAAGAGGAATTTGATTTCATTGTTGGAGCTACTGGAGAACCAGCTGAGCCGACTCAAGCTTTGAATGACTTATTTAATACATCCGAAAGTGAATAGGAAAGCCCTATGTGAGCATTTCTTTTCCGTTCACCAAAATACTAGTTCAGTTTACTTGAGAACTATCTTTCGGCGCTTCTAGTCCAAATTCTGAAAACCTTGGGGCTTCTCGATATACTTTGCCGTTGAAATACACATAGTTTTCTTTAATGGCCTTACTCACATAACTCCTAGAAACTCCAATTTTCCTCGCGAAATCACTCTGATTCCCATCATGGAGTAGCTCGATGTAATTCATGAGAGAATATGAATTCCTGACAAAAACTACAGAATTTTCACCGAAATTAGATGTATCATAATATTGCCACTGACCTACTTTGGCCGACAGCCAATCATTGATATGATCTGGGTTTATCTCTTTAACCTCAAGATCTAATTCTTCACTAATCTCAGTCAAAATACCTTCTGTTGAAATTTTAATATCTCTAAATTTCAACTCATAAGCATTTATGTTCGACATTTCCGCAAAAAAAATCCCTACCGTGTAGCCGTCGAATAGAGCTTCATCTGGTACCTCAAATTGACGGATCAGATCCTCTTGAATGTATTCATCAATAGACTTGCTTGTTTCGTTAAAAAAAACGGTCATATCCTCGAGACCCTCAAGGAAACCAGATTTCGAATAGGAATTTCTTCTAGTTACTGATAATTCCAGTGTCTTAACCATAATTGCTCCTGATAGAAATGTACTACTTTAACACATCAATGTCAACCTATTAGTTGACATGGATGCTGAACCGCCCCGGGTTTACCGGAGACAAAATCCTGTGAGAGGATGGAGGCATGGTAAACCCGGGGTGGTTCAGGATAGTGACTCTCTGTGATACGTGCCTTGAAAAGCGGAAAACAGATAAAGGGCAAGGATTTTACGATCCACTCTGATCATTTGCCTCATCAGCCTCAAAAGCACCCCGATACAAATTACCATAGGAGGTATAGATGATATTTCTGGAACTTGAATTTACAGACCGACTGCGGGAGAGAATACAAAACGGCATCGATAATCTTACCATTGGAGAATTATTGCTGCTATCAGCGGATAGCTCGCCATCAAACTCAATACAGAAAACCAAGATCATAGAAGTGAGTGAAGAAGATTACGATTTGATGTTTGGGGACCTCGAGAATCCAGTAGAGCCGACAGAAGCCTTGATAGAGTTATTCAGAAATCCAGCCTGTGATTGATCAACTGCATTACCAACATCCCCGGAATATTGCAGCTATAATGAGACGATAGAGTTGTAATAGAAGCATGAAACATCTAACGAAACTGATTAAACAACTAAAGGCTACCGCAAAGACACAGCATAAATTAATCTCCCCCTACGAACTCGCAGAAAAACTCGCACTGTTTGGCGGGGCTGCGAGAAAAGAAAATAAGGACCTGGAAAAAGTCCTGACGCGCTTCAGACGCTTAAAATCTGGGGAGAATGATTCGGAACATGTCATGGTAGAGAGCATTCGAGATATTCTCAAACTCTATGCCAGGCTAACAGAAAACTGTCCCAGCCACTGGCTCGATCCGGCATACATAAACCTGTACTTAAGCTCTTATATCTGGCACTACAACCACTCCATCTATCTTGGCTTGACTGCAACGGAAATGCGCACTCAAAGTTTCGAGTATTTTCTCCGCGATATTTCACTAGGGATTGCACACTATATCAACTCCTACCCAATCAATCCCCTCTACTCCGAACTTTCTACATGGTGCTTTCCCCGAAAGGAATCCTCCGAGCTGGTGGCCATCGTGCATCATTACATTGCTGCGCTTTTCGAGATAGAAACTGAATCTGACAATGAATTGATAAATCGGCTATATCAGGAGAAAAGCCATGAAGAAAAGCGGAACCTTATAGATCAATACAGAGCTTGGACTGACGGTGAAAACTCGACCGACTTTCTGAAACTTAGAACAAGCATTATTAACCGCTTATCCTGGGATTCCTTATTACCTCGGACTGAGCTGTCCCGCATAGAAATTATCGAGCACATCGATGAAGTCTGTATTGCCTGTCATTTTGGAGCACAGATATTTCAGTGGTTCGCGGAGGAAGACACTGATGCTATGTGGGAAACTCTTCTCGCTACAATGGAATTATTCATTCTGATTGCCGTGGAAGAGGAATACAATTTTTCCTACTTCCACACACCACTTACTCGGGATTTAGATCCAGACAGCTATGCCGCCAGTACCCAGGAAACCTGTCTCAATATACTCCGGGAGGAAGGACATGATACCAATCAGGTAGAAGTAGACTACCAAAGTATTTATGAATTAGCAGCTACGATCGAGGATATAGTGTTTGATCATCAAATCCCGCTGCCCACTGCACTATCCGAAAGCCTGATTGATTTATCACAAGACCTGACTGGTTTTGCTGGCTTTACTGCAAGCGCAATATTACAGGCACTTCAGGTTTCTACATTACAATGGGGGCAGAATGATCTGTACTATAA
>CAWZYW010000003.1:0-19040 GCA_963966255.1 uncultured Salinispira sp.
AAAACAACTCAGTTAATTGCGGTAAATCGTACAGCAACGAGTCATGGAAATTATAAATGAAAGAAATAACTGTTGCGTCCTCTTCATCAGTAAAAGCAATGTATGTCTCAATTAGATTGTTCAGATCCAGTGGTATTTGGCCAGCCAGCCGATTCGCCTTGGCAGGATGGGCGTCCCCGTGCTCAGTCTCGCCGGCAATCGCCATTAATTTCGCCCGAATCACATAGGCATCAGGATCGTCGTCAGCCAGTTCTATTGAAGTACTGATACTCCGAAAGGCCTCCTCATAATCACCAAGAGCGGACTGCACCAATGCGAGATTGTAATAGTCCCACGCGAGCGGGTGATCAGATAGGAGCGGATTCTCTGCGGATAATCTGATCGACGTCTGAAAATCTAATACAGCCGATTCGAGCTCATTCAAAACCCCGCTGTTGAAGTAATTATATTTGCTGGTTCCGATCCCGTAGTAAAGATTGGGATTATCAGGTGCGGAAGAAACCTGCCGATTCCAATCGGCCATTACCTCGTTCCAGTATTGCTCAAATATTGAGAGAAAATTCGAGTTCCCTGTTTCGAGGGCATCGCTTTCGGCTACTCTGAACCCCCATAAATGAACCCACCAGTCACTGGGAAGATTCCTTCTGCTGGCGGTGTTCAAGGAGGTATACCAATCGCCGCCCCGCTGGGCGTGGCGACCGCGTAATCCGGGAAACTCCCTGCCATCGTCCGGGTCATAAGGATACGGGGCATAGAGGGAGTTGTTCCATTCTTCCACATTACCGATCATATCCGCTACGCCATACGGACTGTCCCCATCCGGAGAAAACGATCCGACCGGACTGGTCGATCCGAAGCTTGATGCTCCGGTATTCGCCGGCGGATTATCCTCTTCAAATCCCCAGGGATAAGAAAGCTTGGCTTCTATCTCCGGGTTCCAGCTTGCGGCCTTTTCCCATTGCGCTTCTGTTGGCAAATGAATATTCCGACCGGTTCTGCGGCTGAGCCAGCGCGTGAATAGCCATGCATCGATGTATGTTATTCCCGCCACCGGGTGGTCGGACATTTCATCGAGAACCGTCTCATCCCATACCACCGGCTCCCGATATCCGGTATCTTCAAGAAAGAGCGAATATTGAGCATTGGTAACGGGATACCGGCCGATGGCATAGCTGTCCAGGACCACCGGATGCGCCGGATTATCGACGATTCCATTGACGGTACTCATGGGACCCGGACCCATAATAAACTCTCCCGCCGGAATGGTAACAAGCTCGATTGAAGGTATGCTTCCCTTGAACAGGCTACTGGTATGCTCGGATAAACTCGAGGAAAGCACCAAAATACTTTCGAAGGGCGGTTCGCTCGCATCAACAGAACCGAAAGAACCGGTGCTTTCCGGAGCACTGGTGCAGGACAGAGCGAGCACCAGAAAAAACGGCAATTCCTATTTGTCCCCAGACTCTCACAAACCTCTCCTTTTTAATTCGGCATCAATCAAATCATACGACCGGATGTCCGTTTCGCTCAGCCCATCCCTGAATCCCGACATTTCCGTTATTTCAAGTATCCGGCCGTAGTATTCCAGAGCCAGCGGCAGGTCATCGAGATTCACCGCAGCAATCCCAGCCATCCTGAGGATGGCAAACAAAACTTCAGCGATAATGGATTCCCCGTCATTCTCGAATTCGGAAATTCGTTTTTGCGTCGCCTGTTGCGCCTCGAGAAAGCGTTCGGTTATCAGGAGATTTTGAAATATCATACGTTGAATTCTTTCAGAATTCTCACGACGGGCACCGAGAACGCTATATTGAATCGCCCGTTCCATGTCGAATACTATCTGCTCCATTGAACCCCGAGTCGCTTGTGCAAGCAACGCGCGATCACGGTGCGCAGCGGAGAGCATATTAATACGCAGAGTTTCGTCATATACTTCTGTAACAGAAATGCCTGCGGGGATCAGATCCTGCCAATTATTGTCATCATAAAGAATATCCAGACGATATTGATAGAGCTTCTCTGCCAGCCCGGTCTGGCCTGAATCAGCTGCTGCGAACGCCCGTATGGTAATAATTGATTCGATCTGCAGGATGGATAACCTAGCTCCGGCATTCGCAGCGACCTGAAATAGATAGGATGAGAGCACATCAGCTTCCTCATAGCTACCCTGATCATAATATCCTGATGCCGCTTTGTAGACCTGAGACACTTCAATTGGCACCGTCGGCCCGAAATAACTGAGGTCTGCCCATGCCGCGGAAGGTGCGCCGGCGATAAGAGCAGTTTCATCTCCCCGGGGAGCTGGGAAAAACTCCGAATATCTGAAGGCAGGCGCATCAGCCGGTACCGCATCGATGCTGACGCATGATGCAAAAGATATAAGAGTCAGTCCTGCCAACACTGCAATCACAGTCGGATGATACCTATCCGAAGATAGAATCCTCATATTTTTCATATTATTATAATCTCACATTTTTTATTCGCTTTCAAATCAGATACCCATATTCCCATTACAATTCGATATTAAAATGAGTTCAGATAGAAATCGACTTTATTTGCCGGTAAAACTTAAACATGCGGAACCACAGATATCATCTGCAAGTGTCCCATAAGCCGGGAAAGTCAGGATATAATCAGTAAAGCGGATCAACCCGATTATCCAGGCGGTGACTGATGTTTTTAATGTGGGGAAATAAGTGGAAGTACAAGCCCATGGAACACGGCTTAAGGATGACAAAACTCTGTCCTGAATGCCAGCGGAACCGCAGCTTCGTTGAGGTCATTCCCGCCCAGTACTTCACCCTGTACACCATTCCAATCTTCGAGATGAAAACCAAACGATCGGTTCTCGAGTGCTCCGTCTGCCATACTCATATCTATATCGATCCGCGGGAGCGAGCCGGGAGTTCATCGGGGAGCAGGGAGCAGACTAAATACAAAGAGGAAAAAACAGAGAAACAAACAGAGAACAAGGCACAGCAGCTGAACCATAAAGAACTGCCCTGTCCTCTTTGTGAAACCCGCCTGCGGGTTCCGGTGATAGACAAGCTCATCAAAGTGACCTGCCCCAATTGCAAATGCAAGTTCCCCGTCCGTCATGGCACCCCGGAGGGCGATCCGGAATGGGGTGCACAATCGCCATTCCGCGATGCCGCATTGTCCCTTGATTCACCGGTGAGCTTCTGCCTATACTTCCCTATCGTTTTATTAAAGAAAATGCCATTTCTTCCATAAAACTCAGGGGGTCGTCATGGGTAAATATGTTAAATTAACTCAGGTATTTAGCATCGTACTGATAAGCTTGCTGATCGGCGTAACCGCCATGTCCTGCCAGCTGCCTTCCGTTCCCGGGCCGGTGAATCCCGGCGGACCGACTCCGCTGCCCGACAGCAATGCCGATCTTTCCGCAATCAGCATATCTTCGGGCAGTCTTGTTCCTGCATTTGACCGGGGGATACATACCTACTCGGTGATGGTCCCTTCGAGTATTTCCCAGATCAGCGCCACCGGAACTCCCGTTGCGTCAAGCAGCAGCGTCGCCGGAGACTAGGGCAGCGTCCGCGATCTGAACTACGGGGATAACCGCCTGGTGCTCGATGTCACCGCCGAGGACGGAACTCAGCGGAGCTATGAAATAGTAGTGAGACGATCCAGCGCGCTTTTCGCCAGCACGGCGGTGAGCGCATCATCATCTACGGTCTTCCATTCCCTGGCAGTCGATTCCGGCGGAAGCGCTGCCGTGGGATACCAGAGCTCCAATACCAACGTGAACTATTCAGCCACAGTAAGCACCGGGGGGTATTATGCCTTCGGTACTAATGCGGTCATCGTCCGTTTCGATGCTTCGGGCAATCCGCTGTGGGCGATATCCACATCCGGCGGGGCCGATAAATCGGAGTTCCGGGCGGTTGCTCCGGACGGATCGGGAAACTGGTACGCCGTCGGCTATCAATATCGGGACTACAGCTACAATTACGGAGAAGACGCCTCGGGCACGGATGTCACCGCCAGGGGCGATGCCTCATATTTCAACCCGGTCATCGTGAAATACGATTCCCAGGGACGTCCGGTCTGGGCCCGAACCCTGTCCGGACGAACAGGCTCGGCACAATACTATGCCGTCGCAGTGGATGCTTCGGGGAATGTATATGCCGCCGGTGACCTCAGCGGCGCTGAATTAACCGGCTTTGGCAATGGAGTAGAGATATCCACCGCTGGCGGAATCATCGTCATGTACAACAGCGACGGGGATGCCCAGTGGGTGTACAGCCCGGAAACCGGGGCGGACAAGGTGAACTTTGAAAATATCTCCGTGGACAGCTCGAATGCCCTGATCGTATCGGCCACCCAGATAAACAACACCCCGGTGAATTACGGGAACGGCGTGAGCGCCAGCATATCCTCCATCTACAGCTCATCAGGCTCGGGCAACGGCGTGGTACTCAAATTGAGCACTTCGATCAGCACAGCCACCGCACAGTGGCTGGTCGCCCCCCAGTCCACGGCCACCACCTCCCGTTTCAGCGGCATCAGCGTTGATGAGAACGACATGATCTACGCCGCCGGAACCTTCAGGGATCAGATTGATCTTATGTATCCGGATAACCGGGAGGTGACCGGTACCACTACCAACAACCCGCTGTTATTGAGCATAGCAAGTGACGGCACGGTCCAGTGGGCCATAAGCACCCTCGGTGGCAGCGCCGACGGGGAGTTCAGCGCAGTGGCCGCCCGTGGCGGAACGGTCATCGCTTCCCACATCCAGACCGGTCCGGGTATGGTGATATATGCCGATGGCATCGAGTCCCGCTCACTTCTCAATGGAACCAGTGACAACAGTTCCGCCGTTTTGTCATATGATACCGGCGGAAATGCGCTTTGGGCCCAAAGCCCCGGCGAATATGCTGACGAAATATGGTTTAACGACATTGCCATCAGCAATATCGGGAATGAATTCCTTTTAGCAGGCAGCCAGGCCGGCAGCGCTTCGGTCCTCTACGGTTCAGGCGTACAGGCCTTCGGAGCATATTCGGGATCCAACAGCGTGCTAGCGGGTTTCGCTATTCCCGAATAGCGCGGCGGAGTCAAAGAACAGGAAATCACCACGGTCTCAGCCGGTGCTGATACAGACATCCTTGTGATTTTCGGTGGAAGAATGGCGGCCAAACCACTATATTTTAGACATTTTTCAACTTAAACTTGAGTTTTGTCTAGTTTTACACTATATTCATGCTGTGATAAAACGCGATATCTCCAGAACCATATTAGCCGAAGCCACGCAGTATCCGGTGCTGACACTGATCGGACCCCGGCAATCAGGTAAGACCACCCTTGTCAGAGACCTGTTTTCTGAACATCGCTATGTGAACCTGGAGAACCCCGAATACCGAAATTTGGCCGAGATCGATCCAAAAGCATTTTTCCACCGCTTCCCTGCCCCCGTCATCCTTGATGAAGTGCAAAGAGTGCCGCAATTGCTTTCCTGGATACAGGTTATGGTAGACGAAGCCAATCACCTGGCTCTGCAGTCCGGGCAGCCCGCGCCAACCGCCAGTTTTGTGTTGACCGGCAGCCACCAGCTGGAACTGCGGGCGCAGATTACCCAATCCCTTGCCGGTCGAACCAGCCTGCTGAGTTTGTACCCCTTCAGCATGCAGGAAATACCCATGCAGGAACGAGAGCAGGAGGAGTGGATCCTGAACGGCTTTTTTCCTGCTATCTATAGTCAAAAAATTGAGCCTGGAGTTTTTTACCGTAACTACTATCGAACTTATGTTGAGAAGGACGTACGGCTGCTCATAAACCTGAAGGACAGCCGCGCCTTCGAGCAGTTTCTGAAACTGCTGGCAGGACGAATCGGCCAAGAATTGAATCTGCAAAGTATCAGCAAACAAATCGGGGTTTCGTCCACAACCCTGGCCAAATGGATATCTATTCTGGAGGCCTCATTTATTATTACCCTGATTCCTCCGTACTACGAGAATTTCGGCAAGCGGGT
Source organism: uncultured Salinispira sp. (assembly GCA_963966255.1). GTDB lineage: Bacteria > Spirochaetota > Spirochaetia > DSM-27196 > Salinispiraceae > Salinispira. The sequence continues at coordinate 5,999 of CAWZYW010000003.1, forward strand.
GGTGAAATCACCCAAGCTGTATTTTGTCGATATTGGTCTGGCCTGCTGGCTGCTGGGGAGTGAAACCGCGCAACAGGTATTCCGGGATCCCCTTGCCGGAAGTCTGTTTGAGAACCTGGTGGTGCTGGAAGTCATGAAACGACAACTCAATCATCAGCAACCGGCCAGACTGTACTTCTGGAGGGATCATAATCAAAATGAAGTTGACCTCATTATTGAACATCAGCGGGACCTGATCCCAATCGAGATTAAATCTTCGCGCACCTGGCACCGGGATTTTTCCAGGGGTATTCGCTACTTTCAGAAAATCACCGCCAGGGCACCACAAGGATATGTCCTGTATGGCGGAACGGAAACCCTGGTGTTCGAAACATTTCGGGTTCTGCCCTACACAGATCTAATGCCCTGGGAAGACAAGGCGAGTGATTTCATTGATAAGCGTTCCTGATGTCAGTGAAAACCCCGGCATATCCTGATGTGGTACACTGGTGCAAAATAGTGAGGACTGTAGCATGATACCCATCATCCTGAGCATCTACCTCTTCTGCGGCTTGGCCTTCGCAACCTTTACTCATATCATGATGGAGCGGATCACACATCGCGCCCGTCCAGGCGACCCGGATTATGAAGCGATGCGCACCATCACCACTTCAGTCAGTCATTTCCGGTATCTCGGCATGCTTACCCTGCTCTGGCCGAACCAGGCAATCCGCCTGGGAATCAAGCTGCTGAGGCGGCACTTCAGCGGGAGAGATTGAGGGGGTCCGGTGCAAGTCCATGAGTCCCGGCAAGCATTCCATCAATGAAGCCGTGAACTACTGCCGGTCAGTTGTGAACCAGTCCTATTCAACTAATGCGACCCCGAGCACGATTTTCGCCCGGGCTTCATAGTATATGCGGTATGTTTTATCCGGCTGGAAGAGCTTGTGCACATAACGGGCCACCTGGGTAAAGCGCAGTTCACCCACCTCCAGATACGGCGCGTAGGCCCGTCCGCGCACGCCGTACTTGATGTCGGCTCCGGGCACATCGATGGTCTTCACCTCGATCTTCTCGGCCAACAGCCGCCGCCCGTTTGCCCTTGCCCTGAGTGTGATGCGGATCATGACTGAGCTGAGCAACGCTCCTACGGGCGTCAAGATACCGATCAAGATAGTAACCGAGGGGTCTTCGCGCACGGCATTGTCCACAACGCCGAGCAGGCTGAGTATAAAGAAGATGGTGATCGCCAAAAAAATAGCAGAGAGTACCACCCCGAGCCCGGCCATAAAGCGCTCGTTTTTCGCGATGCGAGTTCGCTGGCCCGCGGTGACCTCGGATTTCTGCAGCGCTTCAAAGTCCTCCGGGGTGAATGCAAACGCTTCGTAAAGACCTGCCATGAGTGACTCCTATGCGCTGAAAGTGGCGGGCAGCATGTTCTATTAACCGAGAAAGCGGCGTTTCTCTGTGCTCCGAAACAAGCGGCTACATGCTGGTGTGACTGTTCCAATCATAGGAAAAGTTATGGTAGAGAGCAAATGATGCCCGCCGGGTTTAGGGGATTCTCCTATGCGAACATTGCCGGGCTCTTCTCTTAGTCATAGGCATAGAATATTGATTGCGGGCACCGGTTTTCAAATTTAGAATATTAAGGATTCAAAACCCTGGAAATACCCGGGTTACTCGATTTTGATAGTGATTAGGAATTTGCGATGAAATATTCGGCTGGAGGTATTGCGCTCATAATACAGCCCTGAGGAGGGGCAGATTATGAAGCGTGATAATTTGACCGCCTGCAGCTGTCAAATGTGCAGAAATCCGCGGCATTGCGACTGGAATAGCAACCGGGAAAAGTTGACCATTCAGGAGCGACGAGCCTTTCAGAATGCCTAACCGACAATAAACTCAGCAGGTATACGCTCCAATACAGCCTCTTTATACGAATTGAGCTTGCGGTAATCAACCATCTTGTGGTGCTGGAGGATACCGACGATAACTGCTGTCCCGATTCCCAGTTCATCGGAAATCGTCTTGAGGCGTGATCTGGAGAGGTAGCCGGCGAAGGGTTTCGCTGATGAAATAATCTGCTCAGCCTTCAGGAATTCTTCTGCAGCTGAATCGGCTTCCTGTTCTTCAGCACTATTCCCATCGGCTTTTAAGTCGTCAAGAAAACTCTTGTCCTTGAATCCGGGAAGATGCAGCAACACATGCGCAATCTCGTGGGCAAGGGTAAACCAGAAGTTATCTACCCGGTCATAGCGACCGGTATATACAATAACGGGATTTCTTTCGTCCCAGAAACAGGCTCCATCCAAATAGGTTTTGGAAAGATGAGAGAGCACAAGGAACTTCACGCCGGCAGCATTTAAATCCCGCAAGACTTGGGTGACACCATTTTCCTGCACGGTGTATCCGGATAGCTGCCGGGAAATAACTTCAAGCTTTGATATGTCATATTCGGGAACTGAAAAGGAGTGGGCTTTGATCCGGGCAATTCGCGACCAGGTATAGGTGTAGCGTGAGGTGTAATCTTCGTTCTCACGGTTCTGTCTGGCGCAGTATCGTTCCGGTGACTGTTCATACATTGAATGATCATCAGGGCTGGTATCCCAGATATCGGAATACATTTTCTCATAGCCATCGGCGGTATTCTCCGAGATAAACCAACCTTTCTTGGTAATCTCATTTACCGGCATATAGGTGCGAATGCGCGCCTTCCGCTGAGCGGACGTTTCCTTGTTCGTGTCTTGTTCCAAATGGATCCGGTACCTGGTATCGAGATTCACCCAGAATTCAGCACTGGTACCAAATACTGCCGCCAGCAGCCTTGCGGTCTCAATGGTAATCCGGGCTTTGTTATTTATTATGTGACTGAGCTGCTTTACCGATATATCCATCATCGAAGCCAGGTCTTCCTGGGTCCAACCCAAGGCATCGAGATTCTTCTTGATGGTATGCCCGGGGCCGATATTTACAAACGGACGCAATTCTTTTTGTTTACTCATTTTTTCCTCCCACATCATTGATAATGTGAGCTTAATTCATCAATTCCTACGATCCCGACGGTATGTTGATCGTTCTCCCACTCGATGTCCGCTTCCAGGCGATACTTCCGGGTAACCCGAAATGAATATCGACTTGTATAGCCACGCATTTTTTCGAATTTCAGTGCTGGTAATTTCCAGAAGTCGTTTATATCCACCGCGGCCGCGATTTCCTGTACCACCGCGACGAATTCGTATACGACATTCTCAGGCAGCTTGTACTTCCTGCTGAAGCCTTCCGTATAGAGTTGCTCCAGATGTTTATTGGTGAAGTGATATTCCACTTCCGTATTATCGTAAAGAAAACTACAAATGTAAATATTCTATTTACCAATTAGGTAAATATTAATTTACACGTAATAATTTAACTCTAATCTACAAGCAGCAGGAATATCACCAGCTTTTTAATAACCACTGATTCAACATGGTTATAATGGTTCTCTGCAGGACTCTCCGAGTCGCAGATGAATTCAGAATTACAAAAAGCTGAAAATCTGCTTTCGGATGTATTGAACCTGGAAACACGGGATATAAGTAAGCTCGCTGTTGTCGCAACCTATAATGGAGAGCAATTACCGGCATCCATCAGCTTCCTGGACGACTTTTTATATGCTGCCGTGCTGAATTTCCCCCAGCGAGCTTTTCAGGTGCTGGAGAGGGGCTATCTCGACAGCGCATTAGAGGAGACGCAGTTCAATAGAAACCTGCTTTTCAGGGATGAACAGGACATAGTGAATGTCGGTGAGTTCCTTCCTGCAGATGCGATTCTCATTTTTGATATCAATGATAGCGGGAGTTATTTTGTTTTCAATGTGAGAGTATTTCGAACAACCGATGGAGAAGTGCTTTCCGCCCGATCATCGATCTCCAATCCCCTTGAAGGCTCAGGCACCCAATCACCGAGCACCCGTCGGGTTCTATCTGCACCGCTTGTCGAAGCCCGGGAACCGGAAATTGAACTCGACAACCGATATCGAACGATAACCAGTCAGGAGGATGGTCAGGCGTATCAGATTTTCTCAACGAGGATCGGCCCTCCATCGGATCCAGACCAGATACAGCTTACGCTTGTCCACAGCGAGAGCAGGAATAAGATATATTTCAATTTTATGCAGAGTGCCGACAAAGAGCGAACGATATATACGAGATTTCGACTCTACTGGGATGACGATGGCGTGCTGGAATTTGACGATTTATATGACGAAGGCACTTCGGATGCATCCACATTTACCAGTACGCGAATCGAAGCAGATCCTCTCAGAATCTATCAGAACCGGGACAATTCGCAGAATCCATATCATCTGGTGCGTTTTTCCATGTCCCGGGAGAATTATGCCGAATTTTTTAATGCCGCAGCCCAGGGATTGTGGATGCGTGATCAAATCCTGTTTACCGAAACTCAGCGAAACGATTTTTTGAATTTTCTGAGCTACATCGGCCATCGGGAATTGGTAGAGAGCACGCCGTATTTTTTTCCCGGACTAACCAGGATGGACCCCTCCACCTATTCTCTCCCTCCCGAGTTTCACCCGGCGAATCTGGAAGCTACCCTGGCTAATCCCGAAAGCTTCTTGTTTACCTTCAATTCACCGGCCAACGCGCTGAACTACACCGGCGTAAAGAGGACAGTTCGAGTAGTGGTACCGAGTAAGTAGTAAACTGCCGGGAATACTGCTCGAACCTAAGGAACGGCTCACATCAATGGGCCTTGCCTTGCCCTGATCCAGTGATGAATCGGTAAAGGTTGTGTTCTTCTATTCCCCGGACAGCGGCACGGAATTAAAGAATGCAAAGCTGTCCTCATACATTTCATCTATCCAGCTGTGCCCCACCCCGGGGTAGAGGCGGTATTCCGCGCTGCCCCCGATGCTGCCCAGGATTTCGGCGAAACGGGGTACCCGGTCCACGGTGGTGGTCCCGAAGTTTGCCATATAGAAGTCGAGGTCTGCACGGAATACGAACCCCGGATCGTTGTTGATGTCATCCTCGCCGACGAAAATGAAATGTTCCACCGAGAGGTATTCGTCCAAAGACCAGCTGACACCGGGAATCTGTCCGATATCGGCAATACCTAATGGATACCTCAGCTCCCGGCCTTCGTAGCGTGCCAGGGGCATGGTATACGCCCCGGCGGCTCCGACGGCGCTGGCCTCGACCATGTCGGGATGGAGCAAGGGAAACACATTCGACTGTATTCCGCCGTTGGAAAAGCCGGTGAAAAACACTTTGTGATGCATCTGAAGACCCGACGCCTCAGCCCGGATAAGGAAACCGAGAATGATGTTCCGGATTTCCAGGTCGGGCCGGGCAAGCGGGTCGCTGTCCGAGGGATCGATAAAGAGGTATTCGGAAAGCATGTACTGGGCCAGACCGGGAACCAGCAATTTGATCATGGCATAGCCATGCTGCTGGCAATACTCGGCAAAACTCCGGGCATTGTAGGTCATCGAGGTAGCCAGGTCGTCGTAGCTTTCATAACGGGGCAGGCCGTTGCCCACCACCACCGTCCTGATGTTCGGCTCATCTTTAATAGATGAGGGAATAAAATAAAAAAACGCGTATTTACTAATCTCCGGATCGTTCACCAGCATGAGCGTATCGTACTGGAGAGTCTCCAGCGCGATCTGCCTGATGTTATTGACATCGGGATCAGAAGAAGAACGCTCAGGGTCGGTATCGATGCCCGTGCTCCCGGGGTAAGGATTCCGGGCAATCCGGTCAAGCATCTGTCTCAACAGCGGATTACTATCCAGCTGTTGTTTGAACGTCGCCATGTCCCGGATCGAAATAAACAGATTCTCGGGATCGCTTTGCCAGAACACCACACCATACTCTTCAGTCAGTGCATCCAGTCGGTCCATATCAATGCCGGTAAAAATATCGACGGGAAAATCCGAATCGCCGATCCGCCTGATGTACGCGCCGTTGCCTTCCTGGGGATACCAGTTGCTGCCCCCGATCAGGTGATCGAGGATCGGATAGAACTCTTCCACGAAGGGATACTCGGCGTGAACCCAGTACTCCCGGATCCCATAAGAGGCATAGTCATCGGCAGGATCGAAATCCTGATAGTGCAGTTCCTCCAGCAATCCCAGCTCGCGCACGCTCCCCTTCTCGAGGATGGCACGGGCGACGGGGTTTTCTCTTTGAGACATGGACGTACAGGAAACCAGCATCAGAGATACCAGAACAATGCCTATAGTTTTCATGGGGCCTCCCGGGGAGATACACTTATTATGGTGGATGCCTGCGGAAAAAGATAAATTCTTTTGTCTTCCAGACACCTGCGACTGCGAATAGTAAGTGCTTTTCCAACAAAATTACCGCATTATTCCCGTTAGTGGCAGATATCAAGGACCAAACTGGAGCTGGCATACTACTTGCATTACTATATCAAGGGGTATTCCAATGAAAAATACAGTGTCTAATAACAACAGCATTCCCGGTGAAATCCAAAGCCGAATCAGCAGGTTTTTTCCTGGAAAGGGGAAAAGCGAGACCGAGTGGATGAGCATCTATTCCAAAGGTTGGGGGAACCCCCATTTCGAACCCTGGCTGACGATGATGTCTGCCCTGACTCTCTTTCCATCCCTTCCTGCATCCGAGGGGAGCATTGAGGCCTTCAACAATCTTCTGAAGCTGTCAGGGGCCAGAACCTCGGTGAATATAAGCAGAATCCGCACGGTGGAAGTCGAGCGAACCCTTCCGGCGGTCAGTGAGTACGATGAAGCTCTCAGAAAGCTTCATTTGGAAGGGCGCTTCCATCAGTACCCCGACCGAGCCAACGAAATCGATCGGCGCGTTGTTCAAAAGGATGCCCGAAAACTGGAATCGGGGAGCAATATCGATTTGATCATTGAAGCGGAATCTACCCAAGGGCTCGAGCTCTTTCTGATTGAAGCAAAGTTCCTGTCCGATATTTCCTACATGGTCCGCTACTCTCCGGTGCGGGATCAGATCATCAGGAATATCGATTCGGGAATCAATGAAGCCAGGGAACGCTCAGCCAGACTGCATTTCCTTCTTCTCACACCGGCAGCGTTCAAAACCGAAGAGTTCGGCGGGCATGATTCAGAATCTCTTGATGCCTTGAACCCGGACCGTAGCCGTCTGTATTGCTACAAGATGAATGAGTACCGCAATCCCGATCGATTGCGTGAAGCCCTCCCCCATCGCGCAGATGAGATACATGATTGGAATGATCTGGCCGGAACCATCGGCTGGATCAGCTTCGAAGAAGTGCTTGCGGTCTGCATGGAGGCGGGTATTATTGAAGAAGCGATACGCCGGGATGTGTTCGATTTCTTCGACGCCCGGAATATCAGCGTCGGGCCATAGCGTTGATAACTACCACTATGGAGATCCGGATGACCGGGTCACAGTGGGGGGATTCACGAGTTTCGAAGAAGCCGTGCATTACTGCCGGTCAGTCGTGGACCAGTTCTATTCCACAACCGCGACCCCGAGCACGATTTTCGCCCGGGCTTCGTAGTATATGCGGTATGTTTTATCCGGCTGGAAGAGCTTGTCCACATAGCGGGCCACCTGGGTAAAGCGCAGTTCGCCCACCTCAAGGTACGGCATATAGGCCCGTCCGCGTACTCCGTACTTGATGTCGGCTCCGGGCACATCGATGGTTTTCACCTCGATCTGCTGGGCCATCAGCCGCCGTCCGTTGGCCAGGGCCTTGAGTGTGATGCGGATCATGACTGAGCTGAGCAACGCTCCTACAGGCGTCAAGATACCGATCAAGATAGTAACCGAGGGGTCTTCGCGCACGGCATTGTCCACAACGCCAAGTAGACTTAGTATGAAGAGAATGGTAATCGCCATAAAAATGACCGATAGTACCACCCCGAGCCCGGCCATAAAGCGCTCGTTTTTCGCGATGCGCGAACGCTGGCCTGGGGAGACCTCGGATTTCTGCAGCGCTTCAAAGTCCTCCGGGGTGTATGCAAATGCTTCGTAAAGACCTGCCATGAGTGACTCCGCTCCTCGGTAACCGGTAGGATACCAATACCAGTGATTATAAACGCCGCGTTTTTCTGCCCTCTGTCACAAGCCGTTGCAGGGTACCACGGCCGATCTCATCATAGGAGAAGTTATGGCGGGGTGCAAATGTCGAGGGGACAGGAGCAATAAAACTCCCCAGGTTTGTCGTGAATAACGACCGAAGATAGCCAATCCTCGAAATGGTTTTCCTGGAAATAGAACGATAAGTGTTCCAAACTGAATACAGGGGATCGAGTAATGGATTTTATTGAAATAATTGAAGACATGTTTGCGTCTGCTTCGGAACACCAAATCACCGTGAACCCAACCCAGATATATAACGAAGGCTGGCTCGTCAGAGCTCTCACTCATTTCTCCATTAAACACGGGATTACCTTGAAGGGTCTTGCATTCGGATCTATTACGAACTGGACCTCTGAGGGACTTATCGGCAGCCCATTCGTTGGGAAAAAAGCCCCGCATGAAGGATACACCCATGCTGATATCGCCCTCGGAGATTTCTCGGTGGACTATGAAACTGGGGGAGAAATTACCGTCGATGAAACACCGGATCAGTTCGGTATTATTGAAGCGAAGCTCGGAAGCCCTCTCTCAAAGGGAACCAAGTATGCCGACTATTACGATCAGGCTGCAAGAAACGCAGCTTGTATTGCATACCAAACCTATCAATATCCTGAATGCAAAACCTTTTTTATCGTAACTGCACCAAAAAACCAGAAGCACTTTCGTAAAATACAGGAGCTGAACAGCGTTGAGTCGATCATCACAAAAGTCGAACGTCGATTTGAAGAGTTCCGGTCCGTACGAGGCACCTACAACTCCCGAAATGATATTCTCAGTGCCATCGAAAGAATTTCCCTGGATGTGATCAGCTACGAAGACTGGATAGAACATTTCGACCAATTCAAAGAAATTCAGCAACTGCTGCTGGCATTCTACCAAAACACGCTCAAATACAATCTGAAGTTGAGTAAATACGAATAGGAAGGGATACCCCATGCAGATAAACTCCAACTCATCGAATCTCGAAGCATTGCGCTCTGCCATCGCAAACGTGAAAAGCGGCGAAATCTGCATCGCCTCGGGCTGGATCAGGAGCCATACCTTGAAGGAAGTCCTGGGCGGCGCTGAGAAAGCCATCCGCTCAGGCAAAGTATCCCTCCGGCTGATCCTGAGGGCCGGGGATCCGGTGGATCTGAAGATCACCGACTCCTATGTATTTAGCTATCTCGAGGATCTCAAAGCTGATGCGCTCAAGCGCGGCGGGTCGGTAACACTGAGGTACTCGGCCAAGCATCACGCCAAGCTCTATGTGGCCGGTGAGAAGGCTGCGATGATCGGCAGTTACAACCTCACCGGCGGAGGCTTCGGCACCGAGGACCGGCCGGGCAGCAATCCCGAGGCCGGGGTGTTTTTTGATGACCCCCAGGGCATTGCCGATGTACAGGCACGCTTTGATGAGCTTTGGGAATCCAGTCTTCCGGTGAATGAGAGCCTGGCGGGATTCGTGGCCAATGCCGCCAGCAACCGGGAGTTTTTCGTCTATGCCACCCGGCCCCTGGCGGCCGGGACCTTCGTCCAGTATGACGAGGGAGATGATGTGATCCTGTGCAAGGTTGAGGAATCCCTTCGCTACCACGCCGACTACCCATTGATTGCCGAAGGAGCCCTCCCCGAACCGGAGCTGTTTCAGACCCTGACCTTCAGCGATGTGAAGACCAACGCGCTTCAGGGGATCGCCTTCAGCGGAGATGCCCGGGATCATCAGCTCCACATCGCCCGGGTAAAGGGAATCAACCGGATCAGCAAGCAAGGCGAGCGCTATGTGTTCGGGCCGGTAAACCTGCCTCCCCGGGTCGGTGCGGGCGTCAATCTGGCTGACAAAGCTCTTCTCGAGGGCTTTTTCAATCCCGCAGCAAAACTCTACGCCGCCCTGGAGGAGAATGCGGATATTGCGGTGTCCCTCGATACCCGCTCACTCTTAAGCAAACATATGGCCGTCCTGGGATCCACCGGCAGCGGAAAGTCCTACTTCGTGAAGCAGTTCCTGGCCCGGCATCTGGTCCCGGTAATAAAGGAAGAGCAGCTCCGGATCGTGGTCATCGATACCCATGGCGAGTACGGGGGAGCCCAAAGTGATGCGAAGGATCTGGCATTCACCGATATCATCAGCGAGGAAGAACACCTGGAACAGGCATCGGCCCAGCTGATATCAGACTATGAAGATGTCAAAGCCATCATCGGTGCCGGATCCCGGGAGGAGAAAAACGCCATTACCCGGGCCTTCTCCGAATTCCAGAAACAGGCCGAAGGCACCAATGAGGATATGCTCAAGATACTTCGCAGCGAACGGGAACGACTTGCGGGAAAAACCGAAACCGAGGTCAGCTGGGAATCGATACTCCGGAACTTCCTGGATAATGAAGCCGACCTGGAAAAACATGCAGTGGTGAAAAAGTACAAGGAGCGGATGGATGCGGCGGCCACCGTTACCGACCGGGCCAGTCAGGATTACCTCCATTCGCAGGCAAAGCGAATGGCCGTCGAGGCGATACAAAAGGAATACAATTACAAAGCGCCGGACAAGTTCCCCATCCTCGATGCGTTGATCAACCGACTCGCTCAGGGCAGCGCCCGGGTCAGCAACCTCAAACTCATCGAAGCCATTCAAAAGCCCGGGCTCTACCGGCTCAACCTGACGGCAATCGATGAAGCCGACGTACGCCAGGCCATCGTGGGCGACCTCATGCGGGAAGTATTCATCCGGGCCAAGCAGGGCGTGAAGCAGGGGAAATCCGGCAGCTTCAACACCCTGTTCGTGGTGGACGAAGCCCAGAACTACGCCCCCCAGGGCGGCGCGGCGGGATTGCCATCAAAGGCAGCCATGAAGCTCATCGCCTCCGAGGGCCGCAAGTTCAACGTGGCCCTGCTGGTCATGACCCAGCGGCCGGCCTACCTGTCCAAGGACGTGCTCTCCCAGTGCAACACCCAGGCCATATTCCGACTTATCAATAACCAGGACATCAAGGCGATTGAGGAACTGGTGGAGGGAATCAGCAAGTACGACGTGATGCAGCTTCCAACCTTTGTGCCGGGTCAGGCGATCTTTACCGGGGTTGGAGTTGAGATGCCGGTGCGGGTGAGAATCAATTCCTAGCTACGGTCGATTTAAATGGAGGTTTATACCTTGGGCTTTCGTCACTAGCCGATTCGAACTGGTATAACAAGCAAGTCTAATGAAAGAACTGAACAAAATTGAGGCCGTCTCTGAACGGGATATAGATTTATTGATATTAGAAGAGTTCAACGTCTCAACGGATTTTCAGAGGTGGTTTTATCAGCTAAGTAATCCTCAAGCAAAGCATTCACCCAACTGTCTAGGAGCCTGGCATTCCGTAACCGAGCCGGACCTGGGTGAATCTGACCTTATCGCGATGTATTCAAACTCCCATGCAGTTCTTATTGAGAACAAGATCGATGCCGTTGCCCAGCCAAATCAAGCCAAGAGATACCATCTCCGGGGCGAACGTGGGATCGAGAAAGACCTTTGGCAATCATTTACAACCTGTATGATTGCACCGCAACTGTATCTTGAAAAGGAGAAGGATTCTCAAGGTTATGATCTCACAATCAGTTACGAGCGTATCATCGAACATTTCGAGTCATATGATGATAAGAGATATTCTTATCGCAAATATATCATCCAGGAAGCAATCGAGCAGAATCGGAGAGGCTATCAGCTCATACCGGACCAGAAGGTTTCAAAATTCTGGCTGAAATACTGGGAGCTCGCATCGGTGAAATACCCTCAATTAGGGATGCGCCAGCCCGGACTCAAACCTTCAAAATCCTCATTTGTTTATTTTCAACCTGCAGAGCTGGAGAAGGATTTTCGACTCGTACATAAAATGGAACACGGGTCGGTGGATCTGCAAATCTCAGGAATCTCTTCCCATCTTCCGGAAATCGAAGAAGGCCTTGCCGATCTTGATATGCTGTTAGTACCGGTAGGTAAGTCGATTGCGATCAGATTCGAGACCCCCGTAATCAACATGGCAAGTGGATTTGAAAGCCAGATAGACAAAGTGGAGCGGGCGCTTAATAAGGCACTACGCTTGTTGATGATGAAGGATGAGATAAGGAAAAGGATAGAAGCTTCGACCCTGTAACCTTAACCTCTAGCTGATCAACATTTTCATGAGGTGCATATGAGCGATGACGGCTATGATGATGGTGTTTTACTAGATATTTCTCCACATGTACATTACTGGACTGAAGTGCAGACCCCTATTATCACAAGTAATACCCCCTCCACTATTTCTGTTCCCATCAACACGGCAAGCATCTGGGGGTTAAGAGAACGAATTGCGATAAAGGGCAGATGGTATGATGTGATTCCTGTTGGAAAGCTCGCTAGAAATCGTAACAGCTCTGACGGATATTTCCGGGTTATATACATTCAAATAAACTTCGAGACCGGTGAATACTATATAGGTAAGGCAAATCGACCAAAATGGTCTGAATTACGAAGGTACCAAGGTTCGGGCTTGCGGTTTGTATCAAAACTAAATAAGCATGAGAAGCACTTCTCACGATACTTCATAGCTCAATGTGACTCAGCCGAAGAAACCGAAGCACTCGAATCAGCTCTAGTGGATGAGGAGCTACTCAAAGATAAGAAATGCCTGAACCTGGTGGCTGGAGGTGCAGGTACATCAACACATCCATCAAAAGAAGAGCGGAACGAGAAGATTCGTTTACATATGCTGAATAATCCACAACAGTATCAAGGGATGCTCGAAGGATCTAAGAAAGCTTTTCAATCAGGAGATACCCCTGCTTTACGTGCCCGATCCCGAAGAATCAAGGAAGTATTGAGTAAAGAAAAATACAAAAAAATGCGTAGCGACCAAATAAAAAAGTGGATGCGAGAAAATCCAGAGGCTTATGCTGGAAAATCCGGCGCAAAACTGCCACCCATTCCGGAATAAACCTGCCGGGTAATC
>CAWZYW010000004.1:0-18427 GCA_963966255.1 uncultured Salinispira sp.
ACTCTGGAATCGAAACGGAGCCCCGCAGAGGCGTCCGGGCTTCCGGGTATGAATGAGAACCCGCCGTGAATCAAGCTCCAGAGCATCAGATCTTTTCCCAGACGCAGCAGGTCAACCTCGCCGTGGATCGCCAGCCTGGCCGACCGGTCATTCTCCGGTTGGCCGGGCAGCCCCGCCGGAAGCAGGTACTCGGCATAGGCCCCGATCAGGGCATGTGACAGGAATTCCGCATCCGGGGTCCGGAAAAATTCCGCTTCGTAACCCAGGCCCAGGGCCTGTTCGATGACCAGGCGTCGGCCGGTATCGATGTCGTGCTTGCAGGAATGGCGAAACGCGAGGAAGAAGGCCATATCCTCGGCTAGCTCCAGGCTGAATCTCGGGGTAATATTGGAATAGTACGCGGAGGCCAGAAAGCCCCAGAAGCCGTCGGGTGCTTCGGCGCTGAGAAATGTCATCGATGCACCCAGGTCGAAGCGGAGTTCGGCTGCGTCGTGCATCCCCGGTGAGAATGTAAATCCCGGGACCGTTCCCCCGACCCGGTAGAGCCAGGAAAACTCCGCCGGCGAATCCCCGGCGGGGAGCGAAACATCCGATGCGCCGGGGACAAAGGCGGTCTCCAGTGCCGGGACGAACTTGTCAACCTCGATGATAATGCTCCCGTTCTCGCCGTATGATCCCCAGCGGTCGGCGATGGGCGCTGGGAACATCTCGGCAAAAACCGGCGATTGTATCATGATTGCGGCAATCGCAAACGCGCGGATCCTGTGCAACGCAGTAAAACCGGTCATTTCCCTATCGCTTGCAAGCGCTTAATTCACCGGTCCTGTGGGCATCGAAATGGCCATGCATCAGGGCGAGCAGGGTATCCGGGAGTTCTTCGTTCCGGGCTTGATTGGGCTCATCGATCATCTCGAGAAAGGGAAGGGATTCCCCGTATCCATCCTCGAGCCGGTCGTCTGCAGTGGAAGGAATTGTCTGCTTCATCATGGATCTACCTCTGCTTGTATCATCGGTAGAAACCCATAAAGACATGACGCCGCGGGGCACCGGAATCCATGTTAAGCATTGGAAACCAGGGGATTTCCTAACGAAGGAAAAAAATATCCTCGGCACGCAGGATCACCAGATGCTTACCCTTCCGGCCCCGCAGGATATCCTTGAGCTGCCACATTCGCTTACGGTCATCCAGGCTTCCCTGGATAACCGTCCGGGTCTGCCCCGTAAGGTATTGCTCTTTTTTCACCACGAAATCGAAGTCACCTTCCCTGAGCTTTTCCACCAGATCGGCTTCATCGACATGCTCTTCCAGGGTGATGCGGGCGAAAAATTTCCTTTGGCCTTCGAGCCGATCATCGAGCTTCGCCTTGATTTTCGAGCTGATCAGTCCGCCGGCAACCGCGCCCAGGGCATACGCGAAAATATACGCGTAGTTGCTGCCCACTTGCTGCAGGACGAAGGAAAGCCCGAATATGCCGAACGCGGTTTCAATGAAGCTGACCACGATGTAATAGATTCGATTCGCCCGGTTAAACGCATCGATCTTTGCCAGGAAAAGGATATCCATTCCGGTTTTTACGGAAAGGATAAGAAGTATGGTGAGAAAAACGATCATGCCGGCTTTTACTCCCGGAGGTAAAGGGAATCACAACATGGGCAAGTGCGGGAGAAGAACGGATGCGCGCGCAAGATATCCGCTGTAATGCCGCCGATTCCACTTATACCTTCGCGCCCCGCTGTCAGGGCGTCCTCTATTACAAGATATAAGCAGACATTGTTAGCATCGCGGTTCCGTTGTCTGCTGAATGATAGGCATACACCATACTCAGGACTCGTTCAATAGCTGAAGCCTGGGATTAAGGCGATTCTGTTATCCCGATCGGACCGGCCCAACGACGCAGGATCCGCTTCACGGCCCGGTTCGTATTCGCCGGACAAGGGGTTCCAGGCCGTTGGCTTTGATCTCCACCAGATTCTCAAGGAGGACTCCGAGACGCCCGGCGGGAAACCCCTTTTTCCGGAACCAAAGGACGTAGGGTTCAGGCAGGTCGATGAGATAGCGACCGGCATAACGACCGAAGGGCATTTTCATGTTCGCCAGGTCCATGAGGATTTGATGCTGGTCGTGATCAGCGGCTTCCGGGTTCATTTTGAGGGATTCTACCATACCTCGCGATCGAAACGGTATAACTATCTGCAAATCTGTACTGCAGGCGCCGTCGTATTGCACTTCAAATCCTTCCCCGTTAAGCTGAAATACCAGAGAGACAAATATGAAAAAATTAATCGCATCGGGGATTATTATTCTGATCTTGGCTATCGTGGCTTCAGTAGGGTACGGCGTCGCCAGCTCTACCTTGCCATGGCCCGAAGGTCCCCTGTACTCAATTGACGACGCTGATCCGTCTGCCGACTTGCCGGAAGACCGGGCGGAGATGATGGAAATAATCGCAGGACATTACGCCCACTACGACGTGGTTTCCTATGAGGATCTTACCACCAGGTCTCCCATGCGAACCTTTATTGTTTCCTACGGGTTCACCGAGTTTTACGTTGAAGACGGCCAGTTGTATCAGGCCGACCGCTTCGTTCACGCAGAGCAGATTTTAAACCAGAAGAACACCACATCCCGCTTCGCCGGCGATTCGGTTCAGGCCATTGCCCGGCGCAGTACGCCGGTGGATATGGAGTTTCGGGACGGTGCCTGGCGTATATACCGGCCCGAGACGCCGACGCTGCTGGGAATCTCCGGCGACCCTCTCCAGCCACTGTCCCGCGATCGGGATGATCCGGCGCTTCTGGACCCCGACGGCGATGGCAATCCCGGGGTAACGGTCTCGCTCAATATCGCCGGGTTCCTCGATGCGGAAATATACATAACGCGTCGGGAAATTTTCCGGAATCACCTGACGGTGTATTCCCCCGATCTGATCCAGGGTCATGTGGAAGATATATCCGAGCAGTTCGTGGTCGGGGCTTCCCATGGTTTTCTCGACCGGCCTTCGAATAATCAGCAGCATCCCGACCCTGGCATGAATCCGCTTATTCTCAGACGTGTAGACCCCGCCATCGACAGTTGGGAAGAACTTCGCGAACTCAGGGAGGACCTGTTTCCCGCCACCCCCGCTTTTTACTGACTCTGCCGGAGCGGACCGATGATCCCGGAAACCCGGCGAATCGGCCTTTTGCTCCGGTGGAGCCGTCAGCACGGAAAAACGGTGGGTTATGCAGTGCATCCGCAGTTCAAAGTTACCTGAGACGGGTATACTACAGGCATATCAGGAGCGAAAATGAAAATTCACGTATGGGGATCCAGGGGCAACTGCCCGGTACCGGGTTCATCAACGGTTGAGTACGGCGGTAACACTTCCTGCGTGGAGATCGTACTTTCCGACGGCTCCCGAATCATTCTCGATGCGGGATCCGGATTGCGAAATCTCGGTAAGAGGATACTCAAAGAGCGTATGCAGAAAGAAATTCATATGTTCCTCACCCATGCCCATTGGGACCACATTTCCGGCTTGCCGTATTTTGCCCCGCTGTTCTCGCCTGAGTATTCGGTAGTGATTCATGCGGGCCCCATCGACAAGGAACAGATCCGGAAACAGGTAATGACCCTGCTGAGCGAACCCTACTTCCCTGCCCAGGAGAAGAGGATACTTGCTAACCTGCAATTCGCCCGGGCGATGCCCATGGTGCAGCGGGTCGGTTCAGCAGAGCTGCAGCCCATCGCTCTGAATCACCCTGACGGCGGATACGGATTCAAGATTATCGATCAGGGCGATACATTCCTGTACATGCCGGATAATGAGCTCGAAGGCCGGGAATATCCTGACGGTGAGACTTATTACGAATACGTACAGCGCTTTAAAAGCACCGACCTGCTCTTCCATGACGCCCAGTTCACCCCAGAAGAGTTTGCGAATCGTCGCGGACAAGGGCACAGTTCATTCGTTTCGGCTTTGAATATCGCCATGACCGCCGGGGTCAAACGGCTTGGGCTCTTCCATCACGATCCTGAACGAACCGACGACCAGCTGGAAAAGCTGGACAAATTGGCAAAGGACTATGTGGAACGCAATGAATCCAAGATGTCGGTATTCGTCGTTCGCGAAGGAATGGAAATCGATATTTGACCGGCGATGGGGTTTGCCGTTATCTCCATGCCTGCACCCGGCAGGCTATTCGCCTAGGCCAGACCGCACGATACCCGGCTGATTTCGTATATCTCCCGGGCGGCTTGCAGATCCTCGGCCGGGGGCGCCGGGTCTTCCAAGGTGGTCAGATGGTAAAACTTTCCGCTTTCATGGCAAAATGATTCGCCGATGCCCAGGGTGTACAACGCTTCGGCGGATATTTCAGCCGAGCGGAAATTCCGCTCGATGACCTTTTCCTTGTACCAACGGTAGAACCGGCCGTTGTCCTTGCCCGAGTCGGTTTTGACCGCTCCGGGATGCATTGCATTGATGGTAACCGGACTTTCTGCCAGCCGCTGAGCGGTGACCTTAATGCACAGAAGCTGGGCCAGTTTCGCCGAACCGTAGGCCCCTAGGCCCGAATACCGGCGCTTCTCCCAATTCAAATCATCGGTCCTCAATCCCCAGGGCGCGAAACGATGGCCTTCGGAATTCACCATGATAATCCGGCCCCGGGACTGGGCAGCGAGTTTGGGGAGCAACAGCTCGTTCATGAGAAACGAGGAGAGATGGTTCACCGCCCAGACGGTTTCGAAGCCCTCGTCGGTCTCGCTCCTGGTCGTCAGGTAGAGCCCGGCATTGTGGATAAGCACGTCGATGTCCCGATCGAGAGCCAGAAGGGAAGTACTGACCTCCCGGGTTTGGGCCAGGCTGCTGAAATCCGCAACAAGGAAATCGCAGCGGGTTCCATATCGTCCGCTGATTTCAGCAGCCAGCTGTTCGGATTTCTCCCTGCTCCGATTAATGCACAGCAGGTCGGCGCCCATGGACGCGTATTTATGAGCCGTGTAATACCCGATGCCGGCGGTGGCGCCGGTGATCACCGCCAGATGACCTTCGGCCCGTGTCGGGGATATTACCGGATCGAGCTTGCTGTTTTTTACCATCGCCATGACGTTTTTTAGCGTATAGTCTTTGAAATACTTCGGCATCTGATAAGAATATTGGAAGTCGGCCGTAGGTGCAATGTATAAGCGCATTTTGCGAAAGAGGTCATTTCAAATGCAGTGAAAAGAAAGTAATGACGTTTATAGCTTAAATGTCGATTACGTGATATAAATCGTTTCATCACACAATATCATTTCAGCGAAAGATCACTTCGTTTTTATCCGGATCTTTCTATACAGGGAGGGAGGGGTTCCTTTGATGATAATTACTTCGACCCCAGGCATCTTCTGATATGATCGGTAAAAAGCGGGATTATGTTATTTGCAGCGCGTGCGGCACTCTGATGCCCGCCGCGCGCAGGCGCTGCCCGGGCTGCGGTGCCCGCAAACCCAGACCGGAGGAATCCATCGCCCCGGAAGAAGCAGATGCCCCGTTGCCCGACGAGAAGCCGATTGAGACTCCGGAAGATGATGTTGTTTCCAACCCCCGGGAAGGCTCAAGTGAAATCTGGTACTGGATTTTCGCAGTTCTTCTGCTCTATATTGTGATCGCAACCTTCCTGCCCTTCGGGCTGCTATACGGGATAGCCCTGTTTCCCGCAGCCATTTTCAGCAAAGCATTCCTTGAACGCAGTGCCCGGCGGCGACTGACGAATCGCCAGCTGGAACTCGATTTCCTCATGCTCATCGAACATAACCGGGCGCGCATGGAGCGCCTTCTCGCCGCTGAAAAACGGCGTTCGCCAAATGCATCCCGGAGCGAGCTTATACGCGATGCCATGGACCGGGTACTTCGGCACCGACGGGCGAGATAACATCCCCTTTGCTCGATGGGCTTTGTGCTGAACCCTTTTGAGAACCGTGAGAATAGTCGAAGTCAGGAGGATTCGCTTGAGGTATCGGAGACCCGGTACCTCACCTTAAGGTCCGGACGATCCAATGGTCTGAATGATTTTTACGCAGGTCCGCCAGTTTGGCTTCCTGCAGCCTGGCGTCCTCCTCGAAGCGCATATCGTACACCAGGGCGGGGATAAAATCCGGATCGTTTTCCAGATGCATGCCGATATACGGTCTGACGTCAATTCCTGCGTCGGCATTGATCATGCTTTCGTACATAAACAGAAGAAACAGCAAATGGCCGGTTCCGAAGCGGTCGATGCTGGTCTCCAGCAGGTAGCCCATGCTGGCATACCCTTCTATGGGCTCGCGCATGAACATGACCTGGTAATAGAGAAATGGGTAGATGATGTCCCGGTTCGGGGCAGACGGATCCATCATGGTCGCCACCATTTCGCCGATAATACTTTCCAGGGTAGCCTGGGCTTCGGGAGCCGATGGGCCGGCATCGGTTTGAAAAATATTGTACCAGGGTTCCCAGAAAATCCGGTAATCGCTGCGGTCATCCCGGGGAATGTTCGCGGTGGAATACGCGTCGTACGGTGCGATGAGAATGTCATCCTCATAGACGATTTGCATTTCACGGGTGAAATCGTATCCGTACACCCGCTCTCCCTTCTTCGTCTGAACCAATCCCAGCAGCTGGGGTTCCTGACCCTGCGCCTGGTAGAACACCAGGCCGGGCTCTTCCGTCGATGCGCCGGCAAGGCGTAGCGCAGTGAAGGTAAAATCCCCGGTCCAGGGGAAAGTGGGGCTCAGTTGTTCTACCGAAGGGTTCGTTTCGGCGGTGACCCGGTAGTACAGGTCTTCGAAACTATCGAATAAGCCATATGAAACAGCTGGTTCGAGAGATTCCGATTCATATGTCCCGGAGCTGGCGCAGGAACCCAGGAGAACGGAGATCAGCAGGGCGGTAAGCATCAATCGCGGGGCATACGTGCGGGAATTCTGTTTCATTCGGTCCTCCGGTTCGGCTTGCTGCGTTTTCAAAGATAATATTCGGATTCCGGACCGGCTTGCAAGGGCCGCCAGCCGTTCGGCTTAAGATTTCATCGTCAGGAATTTTCAGCAATATATCCAAATAATCATTTGAGAGAATTCCGCTTCGGGCCTATAATGGAGTTAGAACCATCTCCGAGTCCGGCATCCTAAAGGAGACCATGGATACCGGACCGATGGGACGCCATGAGAAATCATCCGTCCTCCCGTGCTTGGAAAGGAGAAATCTGAGTAAGGGAGTAGTATATGGACAAGATTTTACGTGTCAAAATGGGTGCCAAGCCGGAGTATTCGGTGGAACCCATGGGCGAATATGCCGGTCTGGGCGGACGGGCATTCACGTCAAAAGTCATTTTTTCGGAAGTTCCCCCCCTCTGCCATCCCCTGGGAATTGAGAATAAGCTCGCCATCGCGCCGGGCCTTATGTCCGGAAGCGCCGCCGCTATTTCCGGTCGCATCTCCGTAGGCTGCAAGAGTCCCCTCACCGGCGGGATCAAGGAAGCGAATGCCGGCGGACAGGCGGCTCAAGTATTGGCCCGCATCGGCTTCGGCGGAATCATCCTCGAAGGCGAATCCCCCGACGGGAAACTGTACACCCTGGTAGTGAAAAAGGATGAGGTATCCATCGTTCCCGCCGACGACATCACCGGGCTAAATAATTACGATACGGTTGAGAAGCTGGTAGCCACCTACGGCGAAAAATGCGCGTATATGACCATCGGTACCGCCGGCGAGCGCAAATACGCCAACTCATCCATTGCCTGTTCCGATGTCGAACTCAGGCCTACCCGTCATGCCGGTCGCGGTGGCGTGGGAGCGGTTATGGCCGCCAAAGGCATCAAGGCCATAGTCCTGGACGACGCCGGCTGTTCGATGCGCAAACCGGCGCATCCCGAAGCCTTCAAAGCCGCTAACAAGGAATTCGTCGAGGGGATCCGGAAGCATCCGGTTTCCGGACAGGGGCTGCCGGCCTACGGCACCAACGTCCTGACCAATGTCATCAATGAGGCCGGAGGTTATCCCACCAACAACTTCAATTCCGGACAGTTCGCCGGAGCCGCCAAAATCAGCGGCGAAACCCAGGCGGAAACTGAGACCTCCCGGGGCGGTAGAGCCACCCACGGCTGTCATCGGGGCTGCGTCATCAACTGCTCGGGAACCTTCGTGGACAAGGACGGCAACTACGTGTCCAAACAGCCGGAATACGAAACGGTATGGTCCCACGGGGGAAACTGCGGCATTGACGATCTCGATGCCATCGCCCGGATGGACCGTATGGACGATGACTTCGGCGTCGACACCATCGAGATGGGAGCCACCATCGGCGTGGCCATGGAAGCCGGTTTGGCGAAATTCGGCGATGCCGACGGCGCCATCAAGCTCCTGAAAGAAGTCGGCGAGGGAACACCCCTGGGCAGGTTACTCGGAAGCGGCGCGGCGGCCACGGCCAAGGCCTTCGGCATCGAAAAGGCTCCGGTGGTCAAGGGCCAGGCGATGCCGGCATACGACCCCCGGCCGATTCAGGGAATCGGGGTTACCTACGCCACCTCTCCCCAGGGGGCGGACCATACCGCGGGATACGCCATCGCCACGAACATCCTGAAGGTTGGCGGTTTCGTCGATCCCCTGAAACCCCAGGGACAGGTCGAACTTTCCCGGAATCTGCAGATCGCCACCGCAGCCATCGACTCCACGGGCATGTGCCTGTTCATCGCATTTCCGGTGCTCGACCAGCCCGAAACCTTCAACGCGTTCATCGATGTAATCAACGCTTTCTACGACATGAAGATGACCGCCGACGACGTGACGGCCCTTGGAAAGAACATCCTGACCTGGGAGCGCGAGTTCAATAAGGCGGCGGGATTCACCGCGGCCCATGACCGGCTTCCCATGTACTTCACCAGGGAAAAACTGGCTCCCCATAACGCCACCTTCGATGTGACGGACAAGGAGCTGGACGAAGTGTTCAACTGGTAATGCCGTGAGATTTATCGGGGAAGGAGATTGGGACGGCCCGCAGCTCAGCGCGTGGATGCAAAGCGGTGTTCACGTGGCACTCCAGGAGGGGGAAACGGTATACGCCTTTATCTGCCGGGTCCTCTCCATGGACCGGGCCGCCGTAGCCGCTGAAATCCAGACTCTCATCCTCAATAACGGCTGTGTCGATAATCCGGAGTCCCAGGTCCTGGGCTCCGGAGACACGCTGGTTCTTTCGGGAGCCATGCCCGGGCTCGTGGGGGCCATGTTGAGAAGCGACAGTCCCATCAAGGCCATGCGCCAGGGCCTTACGCCTGGAGACCGGCGCCGGGATCCTGATGCCCCCGGCATGCTCCGGCTCAAACTGTTCAATACTGTCCTCAGGGATCACCGGGCCGATCTTCTGCGCTGCGGATTCTACATCGATGAAGACAATGCCTGAGATCCGGGTAAGCGTACAGACCTTCGCGACCCTCCGGGAAAAATTCCCTGCCCAGTCCGACCTGGTCCTCCCGGCGGGCGAAACCGTAGCCGGCATGATGGGCAGATTGGGAATACCGGCAGAAAAGGTGACCATCATTTTTATCAACAATGTCCATGGAACCCACGAAAGCCTGCTTTCCGACGGAGATTCGGTGGGGCTGTTTCCTCCCATCGGCGGCGGATAGGGTTGTGATCAGCCGGGCGGATCCTCGGGGATGAAACCTTCATGACCTATAAAAAGCGCTATCTGACGAATCAGAACGCCCTCAGCCGGGAAGACCAGGATCGCCTGGGTACGTCCAGGGTGTTCGTCGCCGGCTGCGGGGGACTTGGCGGCCACGTCCTTCAGATCCTCGCCCGGACGGGAGTCGGGCAGCTGAGCTTCGCCGATCCCGACATGTTCGCCGAGACGAACCTGAACCGTCAGCTGTTCTGCACCGAGGAGAACCTGGGGGTTTCCAAGGTGGAGGCGGCCCGGTCGGCGCTGGAGGCCATAAACAGCGAAATCAGCCTGAAAGCTCTGCCGATCCGCATCGATTCGGACAATGCCGCGGAGCTGATGGCCGGCCACCAGCTGGTCATCGATGCCCTTGACAGCATACCCGTGCGCTTCATCATCGGCGAGGCCGCCGAGAGCCTTGGCATCCCCCTGGTGCATGGCGCCATCGGCGGCTGGTACGGGCAGGTGGCGGTGGGCTATCCCGGCGACGGCCTGTTCCCCTCAATCTACGGGAGCGGGGCCCATGAGGACGATGAGGAAATGCGGGCGCTGGGTAATCCCGGGTTCACCCCCGCGGTAACGGCGGCTTACATGGCTTGTGAGGCGGTGAAAATTCTCTGCGGAAAAGCCGGGGTCCTGCGGCGGCGCCTGTTGATCATCGATCTGCTTGAGCACCAGTCCCGGGTGATCGACCTGGCATAAGCCGGAGTTCAGGTCCGCGAGGTCGGCGGGATGGCTCCATTCAATCCGGGAAATCGTCGGACTGGCCGGCCACCATGGGATTCCTGAAACGAATCAGCAGAAAGCCGATAAGCAGCAGGTTCACCGTCGAAGCTGCGGCGAAGAGGTTCCATACCGGAGTTCCCGAAGCGATGCTTCCCACGTACCCGAACAGCCTCAGGCTGATGGGGTAAAGCCCCTCGTCATTGAGAAACAGCAAGGCCGGCAGGAACCCGTTCCAGGCTCCGATAAATGCCGCCATCACGGTGGTAAGGATCGCCGGCAGCGAAAGGGGGAACAGGATCCGGAACCCGAAGGATAGCATCGGCATGCCCTCGAGTTCGGCGATATCCCGATACGCCTTCGGAGTGGAATTCAGGTATGCGGTGAGTACGAAAAGGGTGAACGGCAGCGCCTGGTAAATATAAATGAGAATCAGGGGAATAAAACTGTCGATCAGTCGGAAGAACAGGAATATCCGGTAGAGCGGGATGAGGGAATGCATGCCTCCGGCCATTTCCAGAATTTGAATAACTGCCAGCACGCCCAGGGTCCATTTTGACCCGCGCCGGTGAAGCCACACCGCGGTGGGAAATGCGATCAGCGGCAATAAGCCCGCGCTGATCCCGGCGATAAGGAGGGTATTCGCGAAATTCCTCAGGATTCCTTCTTCCGAAAATAGCCTTATGAAATTCGACATGCTCGGCATGGCGGGCAGCAATCCCGTCATATAGACCGCGCTCACCCGAGATAGGCTCATCCAGACCAGGAGATAGAGAATCACCGCGGTGACGATCACCATGAGCCAGGCCACGACGATGGAAGAACCGTTGATCATGCCGCCCACTGGAGTTTTTCGGACCCTGATATCCCGACGCGAATTCTTACTCATTTTCGCATTCTTCCAGATGATCACGGCGGCGAGGACGGATAGTGCGTATCCGGGATGGAATCCCGAAAGATATCCCATTGCGGCGATCCGGTACGCGATCAGCAGGCTGTGAATCGCGAAGACCCAGGGAAAGGCTTTTCTGAAGGGAATGCAGATCAGATACAGGAATACGATGATCAGAAGCGCCGGGTTGCCGCCGGGAATCTGGGCGAAGGCGGTGACCAAAAGCAGCGCGTACTGCGATGCGTTCCTCCGGGCCAGCATCCACATGAGCATCGCCACCAACACGATGGCCGCCATCATCAGGGCATAGGCCGCGCTGATTCCCCAATCGCTGGTTCCGGTGAATACGTCGTAGAGGAACATGCCCAGGGTACTGGTGGCCCCGATGACGTAGCGCCGGGTAATCCCCTGCACCAGAGGGGGTCCGCCGCCGGTAAGCAGGAATACCAGGGTGAACTCTTTGAATCCTTTGATCAGATTGCGAAGTGACATGATCAGCGCCGAATCCCGGATGAACGGCAGAATGATGTGCAGCGCGATGCGGCCCCGGGAGGCCCCGTCCAGTTGCGCGGCTTCCAGCACGGAAACGGGAATCTTCTTCATATGGGCCGCCAGCACGAATGCCGTCAGAGGAACGCCCATCCAAAGATTCACCGCCATGGCGCTGAGGAATCCGGCGGCGGGATCCACCATCAGGTTGATAGTGATGCCGGTCAGTCGGGTGATCACCGATTCGCCGCCGTTTCCGTGGAGCAGCGCCCGCCACAGGGGCACGGCGATATACACCGGAATGCCCCATGGGATCAGCAAAAACTGGAACAGGGTTCTGGATCCCCGGGCGGAATCGAGAATTCTCAGAGCGATGAGAAAACCCATGACCAGGGTGAGAATTGAAGCCGCGAATGCCCACAGCACGGTGATGTTCAGGCTGAAGGCGAAGCCCCGGTCTTCGGTCAGGTAGCGGAAGTTCTCCAGGCCCGCGAAGATCCGGCTTTCGTATTCGATATGATAGAAGCTGTCGATCAGGGCGTTGGCGAAGGGTAAAATTCCGATGACGACCATGAGGAGAACGAAGGGGAAGTTGATCGCAAGATCGCGGCCTCGGATTCGCATGATCATCGGGAGGGAGCCGGTTTCCCGGCCCCCGTTTTCATCAGCGCACGAGAATCACGCGGATGACGTTTTTCACTGACTTGATGCCTTCCGGCACGATTTCCGCCTCCTGATCCCAGACGAGCCTCAGGGGACCTTCGTCGTCGGACAGCAGCTCGTCGTCCGCGCCTTCGTACATCGCGATGATCACATCGTCATTTCCCTCGAGCTGGTCATTGCTCAGGGTAACAGCGAACCCGTCTTCCGCTTCTATGGTGACCGCGCTATAGCCTTCCAGCCGTTCCAGCAGGCGCCAGACGGAAATTCCCAGGTAGGCCGTCGCCGTCTCATTCCGGCGGTCAAAATAGGTCACCCGGTTGCGGTTGGTGGTCACACCGCTCTGCATGGTCTGCCGGTCGAAGATTTCGGTTTCCTCCAATCCGACGATCTCCAGCTGGAAATTACGGAACGGTCTGCCCTCTGAAATGATCCGGGCGATCATGCGCGCGGAGGCATGGCCTTCTATGTTCGGATTCTCCGGCCCGATCTTTACCAGCCGGATATAGCCCGGGTCTTCGGGCATGTATGCGCCGTTTTCCTTGAATGCCAGAATCCAGTCGCCGTCGTCCTGATCCAGGAGCATCTCACCGCCGAAGGTCATCTCATAGCCGTCCATGGCCACGATGGTGAGTGAGGTTTCGTCGCTGATCTCCATATATTCCCGGAGCAAGGGTACCAGCTTCACGCCGCCGTACACGGCACCGAAGGTATTGCCGTAGGAGTTGGTATACTGTCCCGGTCCTTCTATGTATATGGGCAAGGCTTCCAACTCCGCGATGGTGTAGGAACTCACGGTATCGTTGATTTCCAGGGTCAGTTCGAAATCGTTGGCCGCCAGGTTCACCGGCGCCAGGCTGAGTTCGATTTCCACCAGGTCCCTGACCCATGCACCCGAAGAGATGTTCCCGGCGATCTGCGGGGATACCTCTTCACCGTTGACGGTATTCACCAGGAAGATTTCATCGGGATCCACTTCCAGGGTAGAGATGGTGCTGCTGTAGCCGTCGGCGGCGGTAAGGGTGATGTCGTAGCCCCGGCTCCACAGCTCGGCCTGAAATTCGTAGGGCATGCTCCCGGAGGCATCGTCTACCATGGCGACCACTTCCGACAGGGGGATGCCGCCGTAGACTCCCGGCTCTCCCCGCTTTTCCAGCTCCACCTCGACGTAGGCGTCGGACTCGAGTTTCCAGCGGAGGAAGTCGGACTGCCAGAGTTCGTCTTCCCTCACTCCCTTCAGGGAGATCATCCAGCCTTCTCCGTCGGGCGTAGCCGTGGACACGGCATCTGCCACGGCGTTTTCCATGTCCGGCGCAGTCGGAACAGGGCCGCTGGTGCAGCCCATCATCCCAATGATGACGAGAAAGCTGATAGCAACTGATAGTTTGTTCATCCTGTCACTCCTTCTGATTTTATCGATCGACATCCATCAGCCGCTGTCCGGTCTGCAGCATGGTTTCCACCGGCATCTGACCGGACAGGACGAGACGGATGAGTCTCCACATCGTGTTTTTATAGACCGCATATGACCGGTCGGGAGGAATTACGGTTCCATTGTCGATGGTGGCATCGAGGATCGCCCCGTAGGCGTACTCCCCCGCCACCGCCTCGCGAAGATCCCGTCGGGCGCTGAGTTTGGCGTATGCGGTACAGAACCGGAATTGGACGCCGGATCCGCTCAGGTGCTGAAGCACCCTGCGGGCGAGGATCGGATTCCGGGTCTGGCGGGGGATCACCATGGCTTTGAAATCGAGAAGGGGGGAAACCGGCAATCCGGTATCCTGATTCAGGGGGAAGGGCGCTACGCCGAAATCGACGCCCAGGGATTCCAGATACGGAATGGCGTAAGAACCCGAAAGCATCATCCCCACCTCGCCGGCGATAAATAGGGCGTCCATGGCATCCCGTTCCATGGGGACCATCAGGTTGTCGTCGATCAATTCCAGGATGTAGTTCAGCGCTTCGGCGGTGGGACGGTCATCGACGATGATCCCGCCTCCGGGCTCCACCAGCCGGGTCTTACCGAAGGACATCTGAAAGGGGATCAGCCAGTTGGAGGAATAAGCATTCCAGGCCAGGGGACGGGGGGAATCGATATCGGCGGCGATGCGCTCCATGTCGGCCAGGGTCCAATCGCTGTCCGGTCCAGAGGGCACCAGTTCGCGGTGGTAAAACAGCAGCTGGGTATCGAAATACAAGGGAACGGCCCAGACGCTGCCATTCAGGGTAAACGCATCCCGTGCCTGGGGAACGAAGGGGGTGAAATCGAGGTAATCCAGGGGCTGGATGGCCCGGGCCGACGCCAAATCGGCGATGCCGCTGGCCTGGGTCATCACCAGGTCGGGCACCGGCCCCCGGGACCTGACCACGGCCTCCAGTTTGGCCTCGGGGTTCGGGACCACCACTGCATCGATCTCAATCCCCTGGCGGGCAGCGAAGGATTCCAGTTCCGCTTTGAGCTCGTCGGTTCCTTCCCAGCTGAGCCAGATCTCTATGCTGCCGCCCACCAGGGGTTCCCCCCGGTAACGCAGTGACTCAAGATCTTCATATATCCGGTCCCTGAATAACAGATCAAGGCGGTCCTCACTCCGCACCAGGTATGCTTCCGACCACTCGTCACCCAAAGCCGGATCCGTCCAGCTATGGTTCGAGCCAGCAGCGAAGAATGAGAATGAATAGACTTCCTCCATCAGTGGCAGGGTCTCCAGGAGGCTAGCCGCGGAAACCGGTTCATCGTATCCCGGTACATAGGGTGACAGTTCGGGAATGCGATCCATGAGGGAGAGGAGCTGTTGATCCGTATAGGAGAAATCCGCCGCTGCTGTGCCGATAGAGATAAGCAGAGACAGAGCGATGGTGACGACCGGGCGGCGTTTCAAAAACCTTCCTTTCCAAGCACGGGAGGCAATGACGTTTCCCTCATTACCCTATCGGTCCGGGAACCATGGAGCGGGCTCCGAAGGTTCCTGGACTCAGAAAGCTTTTTTCTCGTAAGTTAACCTGAGTATATCATTGGCTTGGGGATCACGCAAATAATTCCAAAATGAGTAAATAAACCTCTATCCTGAATATCGATGTTGACCGGTCTGTAATCGGGGACTAATCTTACATGGGGGTAGATCATGAGGGTACGACATATATACATACGGGACTCGAAAGACGACGCCCCCCGGGAAATCAGCCGGGGGGAGTTTGTGAAAGATTTCGGATTAAAGGGAGATGCCAAAGCCGGACCGGGGGAACGTCAGGTCTGCGTCATTACCCGAGAGGGCAGGGATGCGGTCAATGCCGACCACCGGGACGGATTGTGTTTCCGGCGCTTCAAGGAAACCCTGGAGCTGGACGAAGCCACCGAGTCCGAGTTAAAACCCGGGGCGGAATTCGACATCGGCCCGGTACGTTTCCGGGTCAGCCAAGCAAAAAAACGCTGCTTTGAAAACTGCGCAATCGTACGCTCCGGATCGATCTGCGCCCTTCCCGGCTCGGTCCGCTACTTGAAGGTGCTGCGGGGAGGCGTTATCAGCAGCTCCGATTAGGCCGGCTAATCCTGAAGGACGGCGGATCCGTCCACTAAAAGTTCTATCGCATCCTCAAGCATGGTCAGTACGATGGCTTTTGCCTGCTTGGGCAGGAAATTATCCAGACGCTGGGCATGGTTTTGCACTTCCAGATACCGGGGCCAGCCGAAGAGGATCTGGCCGGTGAGCTGGACGTAATTATCAATTCGATCGGGACGGAACGGGGCACCGGCGTTCATCTGGTCGATAACGGTCCGTCGGATGTCCTTCAGGGTGGCCGATACCAGCCGGGAGTAGTCGTCGTACAGCTGGCGATCACGGGTGCCCAGGGCGGTAATATCCAGATGAAGGAAGCGGTACGTCCACATGTGCTCCACCAGCTCGCCGTACAATAACAGTACCGCTTCCTTGTCCCTGGCCTCGGGGAATCGTCCGCAAATCTCCAGTTCCTTCCGGTACATCTGCTGGAAAATTCCCCGGTAGATCTCTTCCCGGTTTTTGAAATGATAATACAGGTTCCCCGGGCTCATGGACAGTTTTTCGGCCATGTGATTCGTCGTCAGGCCGGTCGAGTCGCTGATGTTTGCCAGCTTCCGAACCGTCTCAAGTATCCGCTCCTTGGTGTCCATGGGATCAAGAGTATCCCATGGATGCCGGGTAGGCAAGGTTCCGATCCCCGGCCGGCGGTTATGCCAGCTTCCGGCCCAGGGAGCGCACCTTTTCGATCCAGGCCTGCCGTTGTTCCGCCGTGGAACCCCGGACCGGTGAGAAAAACTCGATAGTGCGGATATCGAACCCGCTGAATCTCAACGTCGAATTGAGCAGGGGGCGCAGGCCACCCCGGTTCCATTTCTGGAACCACCATGGGGTGTCGGCGGTGATGATGAGGGAAGCCGACTTGCCTTTGAGCAACTGTTCCGGCAGAGCCGATCCCTTTTTGTACTTGAAGGCGAAACCCGGCAGGAATACCCGATCGATCATTCCCTTGACCAGGGCCGGCATATCGCCCCACCACAGCGGGGTGACCAGAATCATGTGATCCGCTTCTGCTATGCCCTGCTGGAGATCTCGCAGGTCGGGCTCCAGGTCCTGCTTGTACCCCTCGCTGTATCCCCCGTGGAGGATCGGGTCGAACTCCAAATCCCGCAGGGCGAAATACCGCGGATCTGAACCATTCGTCAAACCCGCACAAAGGCTATCGGCCAGCGCCTGGGAAAAGCTGTTCGCATTGGGATGACCGGAAATGACGATGTTTTTTGCACTCATAGTGACTCCTTATAGGCACCAAATCATAGAGTAAATACTCTAAGATGAATATAGAGCAAATACTCTAAATATCAAGGAAATTCGGAAAATTATTGTGATTTTTCCCGCTTATTTCGGCGGAACAGCAATATGTTCCGAATTGTCCGGATTCTTATTGACTTCTGTGGTATATGTAACTAAAATGGTTACGAAAAGGAGGTCAGCATGCTGTCAAACAGCCGATACACCGTCGCTATTCATATACTGACGCTTCTGGCGTACAACGAAACAGAGGCTCTGACCTCGGAATTTATCGCCTCGAGCGTAAACACCAATCCGGTAGTTATTCGGCGGATTCTCGCTTCGCTGAGGAAAGCGGGCATTGTCAGTTCCCAGGGAGGCCCGGGAGGAGGGTGGTGCCTCGCCGAAAGACCGGAGCAGGTTACCCTTCGCCATATCTATCGTATTATGAATCCCGACGCCCTGTTCCCCCTTCACCCGGCCGAGCCGAATCAGAACTGCCCGGTAGGGCGGAGTATACAGGAACTGCTGACTAAGCGCTTTGTCGTTGCCCAACGTGCACTTGAAGACAGCCTTGGGGCTGCCAGCATCGCCGACCTGGTGAAGGAGGTATCATGAGTTGAATTTTTTTATCTTAAATTGTAACAAAAGCAGTTACGAAATTTAACCGGTAAAGCATTGCGACAAACAAATCAAGGAGAGAAACATGGACGCAAAAAAACAGCAGGTAATTGATCTGCTCAAGAGTATCGAGACCGGAGATTCCGCACCGGCGGCGGTTATAAACCCCGAGCGATAGGTACCACACAACCCCGCCATCGCCGCCGGTCTGAGCGGACTGAGCGCCGCTCTGGAGGCCATGGCCGCCAGAGGGATACGGATGGAATATCACCGCATCCACCGCGTGCTGGCCGAAGGCGCATTTGTCCTTACCGTCAGTGAGGGCTTGCTCGCCGATGTTCACAGCGCGTTTTATGATCTGTTCAGGGTGGAAGATGGGCACATCGCCGAGCACTGGGACACCATCGAGGAAATACCGGGGAAAGAACATTGGAAAAATCCCAATGGAAAGTTTTAATGATGAAATGGCGCTGGAGCGCTGTTGGTCTAACTGCTCGTTATATTGCCGCCGGGGTCCGCCATGCTCCTCAGCCCTGCAGAAAGGTTAACAGCAAGAAGGGTAATTTCGGCGATTTCGGAGGGATCAACCCAGCAAATCCGCC
>CAWZYW010000005.1:0-17375 GCA_963966255.1 uncultured Salinispira sp.
ATCGGGCCGTTTCTCCTCGGCTCCATCGCGTTACCCGGATTCCCCGGAGGTTTGTTCCCCATCGTGGAAGGAACGGTCCCGGTGAGTCCGCTGATATACTCGCTTTCCAGCCTGGCGGCGATTATCCTCCTTTTTATTGCCGGGCTTGAGACCGACCTGCCGATGTTCCTGCGCTTCGCCGCAAAAGGGACCGCCGTTGGCTTCGGCGGGGTGATCGTAAGCTTCATCCTGGGCAACTGGCTGACCACGATCTACACCGGTCATCCCATGTACCATCCCATGCCGCTGTTCATGGGAACCCTGTCGGTGGCAACTTCAGTGGGCATCACCGCCAGCATCCTGTCGGATCAGAGGAAGATGGATTCCCCTGAGGGAGTGGTGATACTATCGGCGGCGGTCATCGACGATGTGATGGCGATTATTATCCTGGCGGTGGTACTCGGCATCGCAAGCCTGGAGGGCGGCACCGATGCCCTGAACTGGGGAGAAATCGCCTGGGTCGCGTTCAGGGCCATCGGGGTCTGGCTGTTTTTCACCGTCCTCGGCCTGATCTTCGCGCGGAAGCTGAGCAAATTGCTGAAAAACACCTTCAAGGATCAGAGCCTGGTGACCGTCATGGCTTTCGGTCTGGCCCTGCTCATGGCTGGTATTTTCGAGAGCGCCGGCCTTTCAATGATAATCGGGGCATACGTGGTGGGCCTTTCCCTGTCAAATACCGATCTGGCATACATGGTCCAGAGCCGACTCAACACGCTGAGGAATTTTTTCGTCCCGATTTTCTTCGCGGTGAGCGGGATGATGGTGAACCTCGAAGCCATCCTTTCCTGGGAAGTGCTGGGGTTCGGCGTGCTTTTCACACTGGTGACCATGGCCGCCAAGCTCATCGGCGCGGGGGGGCCGGCAATGCTCCTGAATTTCAATCTGCTTGGCGCGGCGCGGATCGGGTTCGGTATGGTACCCCGGGGCGAGGTAACTCTCATCGTCGCCGGCATCGGCATGGGCGCGGGAATCATTAGCGAGCAGCTGTTCGGGATCACCTTGCTGATGACGATTCTTTCCACGGTGGCGGCACCGCCGGCACTCAATCTCCTGCTGAAGAACAAGAAATCCGGCGAGAAGACCCAAGGCGGAGGAATTGAGAAAACCGAGACTTCATTTTCGTTTCAGAGCCCGGAGTTCGCCCAATTGGTGCTCACTAAATTCATCAGCGAAATGGAGAAGGAGGGTTTTTTCGTCAACAACATGGGACACGGCGAGGAAGTGATCCAGATGAGAAAGGACGAAATTTTCATCTCCCTTTATCTTCACAATGACGGCACCGCAACCTTCCTGTCTGATTCCAGTGACGTCAACCTGTTCAAGACCGCCCTCTATGAAAGCCTTCTTTCGGTGAACAAGGCCGCCGCCGAACTTCAGAAGATCTTCAAACCCGCTGACCTGGTAAAAAGCGTTACCGAAGGGAGTACCAGATCCTCGTTTGATATCATGCCCTACACCAGTGTGGAACGAGTCATTCTCAAGCTTGAGGCAAACGAGAAGAACGGAGTCATCCAGGAGATGCTGGACGCCGCGGAACGGGCCGGCATGCTCTCCGATGCCGAACAGGCCCGGAAGGACGTTTTCGACCGGGAAGACAGCATGAGCACCGGCATGGCGATGGGCATCGCCCTCCCCCATGCCAAGACCACCGGCGTTCAGAAAATGGGGTTTCTCATTGCTTTGAAGCCCGAGGGCATCGACTTCAAGTCCCTGGACGGTCAGCCGGCGCAGATATTTATCATGATCCTCACCCCGGCCCAGGGTCACGGCCCGCATATTCAGCTTATGTCAGCCATCACCGGGATTCTGAACAGGGAGGAGGTGCGGGGCTCGATACTAACAGCCGAAACAAGCTACGAAGTGTTGAGAGTCCTGGAGGCCGCTCAAAGGGAGGGCCAGAAGGAAGGAAGGCGGGGATAGAATCAAGGTTTAATAAAGACCTTTCCGTCCTCGACCTTCGTCTGAAAGGTTTTGATATTCTCGGTAGCCGGTAAATCTATCACCGCTCCGCTTTTTATATCGAAGCGGCTGCCGTGTTTCTCGCAGAAGACCTTGCCGTCCATGACGATGCCTTCACAGAGGGGACTGTACTCATGGGAGCAGGACCCTTGGGTGCAGTACACACCATCATCGAGTTTGTACAGGACGTAGGTGTGGCGACCGATTTTCACTTCCCGCGATACGGTAAAGCTGTCGAAATCGGCCACCTCGGTCCACTGTCCCTTGTTGCGCTTGGAAAGCAGTCCCACCCTCAGAAACTCCCCTTCAGCCGGCGATGGATCTGCTGACGCACGTCATCCTGCATGTTGCCCGGAAGATTGTGAAGCAGGTCCTCGAAAAAACCGATGATGAGCATTTCCTCGGCCTCCTTCCGGGTAAAGCCCCGGCACTGGAGGTAATAGATCTGCTCCTCATCGATTCGACCGGTGGTGGAACCGTGGGAGCATTTCACATCGTCGGTTTTGATGTTCAGGCTGGGGATGCTGTCGGCCTTGGCTCCGTCGTTGAGAATGAGGTTGTTGTTGGTCAGATAGGCATCGGTACCCCTGGCCTCGTGGTTCACCTCGATGAGCCCCTGGAACACCGCCTCAGACTCGTCCTTCATGACGCCCTTGTAATAGGTCCGGCTCGAGGCATGCTCGGCCTGATGATGCTGGACGGTGCGCAGATCGACGTGCTGTTCGCCGTCGGTGAAGTACAGCCCGTCCAGGACCAGATCGCTGCCGCTGCCGGCCAGCCCGACCTCAACCCGGTTTTTTACAAAACCGCCGCCGAGAATTCCTTCGAAATGCAGCAGCCGGGCGTCCCGACCGACGCGGGCCTCGGCCTGATAGAGGGCCAGAACCTCGTCGGAACTTTCCTGAAGGACCGAAACCCCGAGTTTCGCCCCATCATCCACCAGGTATACGGCTCCCATGGTCTGCAAATGCCCGCTCATGCCCTTCATGCGGATGGCGATGCGGGCGGAACTCATTTCCTCGGCCACCACCACGACGGTGGCGTGGCGGCTTACATCCTCTCCCAGGCTGTGCCAGCAGAGTTCGTGAAGTTCTTTATCATCGGTTCCCCGGGGAACATGAAGCACGAAAATTTCTTCGCTCTGCAGCAGATTCCACAGGGTGATGCGGTTCGCTGGATTGTCGGCCATGCGCTCCAGTTCGGTGAAAATCCGGTCCACCACCGCAGGGGGAATCAGCTCTCCGGAACAGTTCAGCACATCGTTGAGACGGTGAATACGGCCGTGCTTGATTTCCGCGCCGGTCTTTTCCCGAAGCTCGGCATCGGGGGTTCCCAGATCGTCCAGGTCAAATACCGAAAGGTCGGTGCGGCGCCATTCCTCTTCGTCGGTCTTCGGCCAGGAGCTTTTCTCGAAGGCTCCCAGAACCCTTTTGCGGAGGTCGGCGATCCGCTGATGTTCATCCAGGCTGTTGATGTAATCGGTCACCCTACGGAGCCCTCCATTTCAAGTTCGATCAGTCGGTTCAATTCAATGGCGTATTCCATGGGAAGTTGTTTCACCAGCGGATCGAGGAAGCCGTTGACGATCATCATAGCCGCTTCACCTTCGGAGAAACCGCGGCTCATCAGATAGAACAGTTGTTCCTCGGAAATTTTACTGACCCTGGCTTCGTGCTCCATGGAAACGTCGGGAGCGTCGATCTCCATATAGGGATAGGTGTTGCTCACCGAATCGGGATCGAGGATCAACGCATCGCAGACCACATTACTCTTGGCTCCACGGACACCTTCCTGGATACGGATAAGACCCCGGTAGGAACTGATCCCGCCGTCTTTTGAGATCGACTTGGAGGTGATCACCGAACTGGTATGATCCGCGGCGTGGACTATCTTGCCGCCGGTATCCTGTTCCTGCTTCTCCCCGGCAAAGGCGATGGAAAGGACCTCCCCGTGGGCTCCCTCGCCTAACAGGTGAATGGCAGGATACTTCATGGTCCGTTTGGAACCCAGGTTTCCGTCGACCCATTCCACGGTGGCGTTTTTATAGGCCACCGCCCGCTTTGTCACCAGATTGTAGATATCGTTGGACCAGTTCTGGATGGTTGAGTATCTCACCCGGGCGCCCTCGAGGGCGATGATTTCCACCACCGCCGAATGGAGACTGTCGGTGGAGTAGATCGGGGCGGTACAGCCTTCAATATAATGGACGAAGCTGCCCTCGTCGGCGATGATAAGAGTCCGCTCGAACTGGCCAAAGCTCTCTGAGTTGATCCGGAAATAGGCCTGGATGGGAATGTCCACCTTCACGCCCTTGGGGACGTACACGAAGCTGCCGCCGGACCACACCGCCGAATTGAGGGCGGCGAATTTGTTGTCGGTATAGGGGATGATGGTTCCGAAGTATTTCTTGACCAGCTCGGGATACTTCTCAACGGCCTCTTCAGGAGAAGTGAAAATCACCCCCTGCTTTTCGAGGTCTTCCCGAATGTTATGGTATACCATCTCGGAATCGTACTGAGCTCCCACGCCGGCAAGGTACTTCTGTTCGGCCTCGGGGATACCCAGGCGCTCGTAGGTTTCTTTGATTTCCTGGGGAACGTCGTCCCAGTTACGCTTCTGCCCCTCGTCGGTGGGCTTCGCGTAGTAGACGAACTCGTCGAAGTCGATATCGCTGAGATCGGCTCCCCAGTTGGGCATGTCTTTTTCCCGGAATGCCTTGAGACTCTGAAGTCTGAACTCGGTCATCCATTCGGGCTCGTTCTTCGCATGGGATATTTCCCGCACCACCTGCTCATCAAGGCCCTTGCGGGTCTTGAAAACCGATTTATCGGGGAAGGAAAAACCGTACTTATAATCATCTATCTGAACAGTGCTCGCTTCGCTACTCATACGCTCCCTCCTCGGGTATGCCGTCCTGCTTGCGGACCCAGTCGTACCCCTTTTCCTCCAGGGTCTGTACCAGTTCGTGGCCGCCGGCTGTGACCACCCGGCCGTCATAAAGGATGTGAACAAAGTCGGGATTGATATGGTCCAGAATCCGCTGATAGTGGGTGATGATGATGGATCCGAATTCGTCGCCGCGCATCTGGTTAACGCCCTTGGCGACGATTTTCAGGGCGTCGATATCCAGTCCGGAGTCGGTTTCATCGAGGATGCCAAACGAGGGCTTGAGCATCAGCATCTGGAGGATCTCCATCCGCTTCTTCTCACCGCCGGAAAAACCTTCATTGAGATAACGGTTGATAAAAGCCTGGTCGATTTCCAGAAAATCCATATTCGCCCGAAGGGCTTTCACAAAACCCCGGGCATTGTTCTGACCGCGGGCCTCGTCGTACAGCTCAGTAGCCCGCTTGAGGAAGCGCCCGACGGTGATGCCGGGGATTTCCACCGGGTACTGGAAGGCCATAAACAGGCCTTTGCGGGCCCGCTCATCCACTTCCATCTCCAGAAGATCTTCGCCGTCCAACAGGATCTTTCCGCCGGTAACCTCGTACTTGGGATTTCCCATGATAACGTTCGAAAGGGTGCTTTTCCCCGCCCCGTTTGGCCCCATGATGGCGTGGATCTCACCGGTGCTTACCGTGAGATTCAATCCTTTTAATATTTCCTTGTCATCCACCTGTGCGCGGAGATCCACAATTTCGAGCTTCATACCTACTCCTGTTTTCTTCGAATGGTTATATATGCCGGGAATTCGTAGACTTAAATGGGATAGCCAAGTTCGAGCCTGGCTTCCTCACTCATAAAATCGAGGCTCCATGGTGGATTCCATACCACCTGGGTCTGTACGTTCTCAATTTTATGGTCGTCGACGAGGATGTTTTTGATATCCGCGTCAATGGTGTCAGCCAGGGGGCAACCGGGAGAGGTCAGGGTAAAATCCACCTCTGTTCGATCGTCGAACACATCGATTCGATAGATCAGACCAAGATCGACAATATTAATGCCGATTTCCGGGTCAAGGACCTTCCTGAGGGATTCGAGAATATCACCTTTGCTGGCAGCCATTTCACACTCCGTAGGCAATGTTGTTATATATACCTTACTAAATAAGTAAGGTATTTTCAAGATTATTTTACCCGGATCACCCCGGGTTTGCTATTCTTGGAGAATCGTCTTATATCATATAAGTATACGAAGGTTAAGGGGACATCGTCATGGGAAATATAATCGCCGTTCTCGCTCACCCCGACGAAGAAAGCTTCAGCGCCGCCCTGTTTGCCTCGTACCTGGAAGGGGCAGGCGATTCAGGCAGGGCCATAAACCTGTATCGGGAAGAGTTCGATCCACGGATGGATCTCAGCGAGCTGCGCCGGCATATACCCATCGATCAGACCTCCATGGAATACGCCCGGGCCCTGCAGCACAGTTCCTCACTGGCCCTGTTCTTTCCCGATTGGTGGGGTGCCGAACCCGCGATGATGAAGGGCTGGCTGGACCGCATACTCCGGCAGGACATCGCGTACGCCCGGGGCGGATTCGGCGCTCCGGGAAATCAGCGGTCGTCGGGAACCCGGGGGCTCCTCAGCGGTTGTTCATTGAGGGTCTACGTCACCAGCGACAGCAGCGGTGACCAGGTCAGGGATCTCGAGCAGATTTACCGACATCGCTTTGTGGAAACCATCGGCGGATTTTGCGGCTTCGCCACCGCGGACCTGCAGCTTTTCAGCCCCGTTCGGGGCTCGAAGCTCTCAATCCGCCGCGGATGGCTTGAGTCGGCGAAACAGGCGGGAAGCCGGGACGCCCGGTCGGCTCAGTAGCGGTACATCCACTCCAGTTCGCCGTTCTGCTCCTCGCCGGTTTTCGAAAAACCGGATTTGGAAAAAATCCGCTCGGCCGCGCCGTTGTCCTTGAGGATATCGGCGTACAGTGCCGCGGGATTCCGCTCTTCCCGCACACGCTCGATCAGGGCCTGCAGCGCCAAACTGGAGTATCCCTTGCCCTGAAAAGCCGCATCGATCATCAGGCTTTGTACGCTGATTCGCCCATCCTCTTCATCGGTTCCGTACATGCAGAAACCCACAAGCACCTCATCGGCGTATATCGCCAGGGCACGCAGATCCTGCTCGCTGGCAGCGATATTCAGCGATTGCCGTGGATCCCGAACCAGATCCTTCTGATCCTCCCGGACCTTCAGAGCCACGACCTGTTCAACTATATCGTAGGTAACTTCAGCGAGTGTAATTGCCATTCATCCTCCGGAGCTGGGTAAAATATACTGAGAAACGACGAGGTGAACACTAGAAATTCTTAAAGCGCACCGGAAGCAGGTCATCGAATACCAGATTCCGTCTTTGTCCGTTCTGATTGAACAGGTAAACCGGAAAATCTCCTTCGACGAATTCATTCATGAACTGCAGGCAAATACCGCATGGCGGGGGCAGGGGTTCCTGACGGGTATATACGATAATAAAGCCCGGATCGACGCTGCCGTCCCGGCTGATTGCAGACACAAAGGCGGACCGCTCAGCACAAATGGTGCCGCCGAAGCTGGCATTTTCCACATTAACGCCGGGAATTATCTCATCGCGGTCGCGCAGATACAAGGCGGCGGATACCGGGAAATTCGAGTAAGGTGCGTAGGCCCGCTCATTTGCGGACTTAGCGATGGCAAGGCCTTTTTGTATTGTTGCTTCATCAGGGGTCTCATAGGGCATGCTCATACGCTCCTTAAATTAACAAGGATTCTCTCTATACAGAATAATCATTATACCCCCCAAACGGGCCGGGATTGACTATTTTTTTGTAATTTGCATGATGATGGCATCAGAGGGCCGAACAATGGAAGAAAAATACCTGGTAATTGTCGAATCACCTACAAAAGCGCGCACCATAAAGCGCTTCCTGCCGAAGAACTTCATAGTCGAAGCCAGCATCGGCCATATCCGTGACCTTCCCCAGACCGCTGCTGATGTGCCGGCCAAGTTCAAGGGCCTGGAATGGGCCCGCCTGGGAATCGACGTGGAAAACGGATTCGAACCCCTGTACATCACTCCCAAGGGAAAGGGAAAGATCATCAATGATTTGAAGCGCAAGCTCAAAGACGTGAAGGGTCTGTACCTGGCCACCGATGAAGACCGTGAGGGAGAGAGCATCAGCTGGCATCTGGTGCAGGTTCTCAAGCCAGAGAAGAAAAAAGTGGAAGTGAAGCGCATGGTGTTCCATGAGATCACCAAAGACGCCATCCACCATGCCCTGGAGGATACCCGGGACATCGACATGAACCTGGTGAAGGCGCAGGAAACCCGACGCATGCTCGACCGGCTGTACGGATTCACCCTCTCGCCCCTGATCTGGAAGAAAATCGCCTACGGGCTTTCCGCAGGCCGGGTTCAGAGTCCGGGCCTGAGAATGATAGTAGAGCGCGAGCGTGAGCGGATGGCATTCCGCAAGGCCGTGTACTGGGATCTTAAAGCCCAGCTGACCGCTCCAGAAACCGGCTCGGACGAGCAGTTCGAGGCCAGGCTGGTTTCCTTTAACGACAGACGCCTGGCCAGCGGCAAGGACTTCCATTCCATCGAAGGCACCCTCCTGGAAGGCCGGGATGTGCTGGTCCTGGACGAAGCCGCCGCGAGAAAGCTCGAGGGCGATCTCGCCGGGGCGCAATGGGAAGTAACGGACGTCACCGAAAAGGAAACCACCAGCCGGCCCTCGGTGCCTTTTATCACATCCACGCTCCAGCAGGAAGGCAACCGCAAACTGGGCCTCACCGCACGGGAAACCATGCGGACCGCCCAGAAGCTCTATGAAGAAGGTCTGATAACCTACATGCGTACCGACAGCCCCACCCTGAGTCGGGAGGCGATCGAAGGAGCCCGGAAAACCATCGAGGAGCGCTACGGGAAAGAATATCTCAGCGCGGAACCCAGGCAGTACAGCAGCAAGGACGAAAGCGCTCAGGAAGCACATGAAGCCATCCGACCGGCAGGATCCGACTTCGTACATCCCGATGAAACCGGACTCAGCGGAAAGGAAAAGGCCCTGTACGAAATAATCTGGAAGCGGACCCTCGCCACTCAGATGGCCGACGCGAAAAAATCCAGTACAAGCGTGAAGATAAAAGTGGGCGATGCGATATTCCAGGCTAACGGCACCAAAATCCTGTTTCCGGGCTATCTTAAGCTCTACGTCGAGGGAAAAGACGATCCGGATGCGAAAAAAGAGGACCGGGAAGTCATTCTACCCGACGTCAAGGTCGGTCAGCGCTGCGAAGCCATAAACCTTGAAAGTCTATACCATGAAACAAAGCCCCCGGCCCGGTACACCGAAGCGAGCCTTATACAGTCCCTTGAAAAAAGGGGAATCGGTCGGCCCAGTACCTACTCCAGCATCATCTCGACCCTGTTTGACCGGGGATATGTCCGACGAATCGGCACCTCCCTGGCACCCACGTTCACGGGAATGGGGGTGGTCCAATTCCTGGAAAACAATTTTGACTACCTGATCAAATACGACTTCACCATCGATATGGAAAACAGTCTTGACCGGATCGCCGAGGGCGAGAAGGACCGCCTGGAATATCTGCGGGAATTCTACAGCGGGAAGGACGGTCTGCGGGCCCATGTCGACGAGCAGGAAGAGAAGATCAAGCCCGAGGAATCCCGGCGCATAATCCTCCATCAGGTCGATGAAGACATAGAGATCCGCATCGGGCGTTTCGGTCCCTACATCATCGCAAAAACCGAAGAAGGCGAAAAGATCAACGCCTCGATTCCCGAGGAAATCGCCCCGGCTGACTTGAGACCCGAAGACATTCAGGAGATCATCGAGCTGCAGATCCGCGGCCCCGAGCCCCTCGGGGAGGATCCCGAGACCGGTCTTCCGGTATATTGCCTGATCGGTCGATACGGGCCTTATGTCCAGCTTGGTGAAGCAACCGAGGAGCAGCCCAAGCCGAAACGGGCGGGAATTCCCAAAGGGAAAAGCCCCAGGGATGTAACCCTCGAAGACGCCCTGCTCTACCTCAGTCTGCCCCGGACCCTGGGAGTCCATCCGGAAAGCGGCAAGGACATCGTGGCCAACGTCGGCCGTTTTGGCCCGTTCGTAGTTCACGACGGTGATTTCCGCAGCCTCAAGAAGGACGACGACGTTTACACCATCGAATTGCCCCGGGCCATGGAGATTCTTTCCGAAGAGAAAAAAGGCCGGGGCCGGGGAAGCACTCTGATCAGGGAGCTGGGAGAACACGACAAGAAAAAGGTCTCACTGTACGATGGAAAATACGGGCCCTATATCAAATACGGCAGCAAGAATATTTCCCTGCCCGATGCGAAGAAAGAAGACGAGGCTCTGAAGGCGCTCAGCCTGAAAGAGGCGGTGGAAATCATCAAATCGAAATAGGTCGACGAGTTGCCGGCGAACGGGGTCG
Source organism: uncultured Salinispira sp. (assembly GCA_963966255.1). Lineage (GTDB taxonomy): Bacteria > Spirochaetota > Spirochaetia > DSM-27196 > Salinispiraceae > Salinispira. Next base: position 10,367 of record CAWZYW010000005.1, read on the forward strand.
GCGACAAATATTACGACTCGGCGCAGAATCAAAGAAAGACCCCCCGGGGAAAGGAGGTAAAACCCCGGGAGGTGCAAAAAGGAGAATGGATAGGTTCGGCTCTCTTGACCTTCCAATCACAGAACAGTTTTTTCGTGCGATCGTAACAGCTTTTCACAAAAATAATCCGCAGTTTTTTTCCGTCATATCCCCATCGGATTCTCAGTACAGTTCAAGGTATTCCTGGCGATATTCCCCGGGAAAATCCCCCAGGTCCTCAAGCAGGAGTTCGAGCAGCGAATAAAGTTCGTCGATTTCCGCCAGCGAGTCCTCGAAGGTTGCGAAATCCTCCTCGCTGAGTCGGGAATCCACCATGGCACCGAATATCAGGCTGCCAAGGGTTCGGTAGGTTTTCGCTGAGGTAGATGCGATATACATGTTTCTCCGGGCGATATCCCGGTCGTTGCCCTGCGCTTCGGTCCCGTCATCCATGCCGCTTTCCTCGAAGAGCCGTCGGCTGGTTTCCATGGCATCCCTCAAATCCCGCCCCAGCAGTAAAACCTCCCTGATGTAATCCCCAGCGGAAACTTCATCTCGGGAGAACTGGGTGCTCAGCGCGAGCATTGAATATACAATATCCTTGTCGATGCTCCAGACAAACAAGGAATGGGAACTGAAGCCGTCCACTTCAAGGCTCTGGATGACATAATACTCGAAATCGGAAAATGAGGATTCGCCGTAGATCGGAAGGGCAAAATCCCGGACGAACAAACCCTGGAGATATATCGCGTCCATTCGCGCCAGATAGTATTCGAGGGGATCCCGGTAGAGCTCGATCACCTCTTCCCCATAGATCCGGTAGTCCTGAAGATATGCGATGAGACCGGCATAGCTGGTGAGCGCCGGCACGGGATTTTCGTCGGCGATGTCCAGCAGGCGGTGATGTATCTGCAACACCGCCAGACCGTTCTCGCTGTTTACGGTGAAGCGTCCCGATGCGAAGCGGGATTCGGGTTCCCGGTAATCGACCTGCACCCGGATCCTTCCTTCGACCAGAAGCGGACGGATTTCCCGATACACCTGAACCAGTTCGCTTTCACCTTCGGCGGTCATGGCGATGCCGTCGAATGTTTCAAGGAGGGTTTCGATTCGGGCCTGGTATTCGGCGGCTTCCAGCAGGGGTTCGGAATTGTCCTGAGGATCTGTGTTATCCGGAATAGAGGCGCAGGCGCTTAGCAGTACTGCAAGGGTTGCGAGCAGAAACAGGGGATAGCGTGGGGCAGTACGGTGTTTCATGAATACCTCCGGGAGGCTCCCCGGAGGATGATATCCGGGGGCTTACTCTTCGTTAGTATCGGCATCCGATGCGGAATCTTCGGGGTTTTCCACTTCGATGGGTCGCACGGTATAACGGGAAATCAACTGGCCGTCAACATACACATTGATCAACGAACCGATGGGAAGCAGATAGGGAAAGGTCAGCTCTCCGCCGGCATGCTGGGTCTGGAAATACCGGCTGCTCTCACCATCGGGGGTCACAAAATCCACCTCGACATCCACCGGGAGGGCGAACTCGGGAATATTCGTATAAAAAATATCAGCCAATTCGTTGGAGCTGCTGCTTTCCAGGGGATTGATGCGCAAAACCAGGTTGTTTCCCGGTTCGATTACTTCTCCCGCCTCGGGAAACTGGCTCACCACCAGGCCCGGGATTGCGTTTTCCGCAGCCTGGGTGCTGTAGCGAAACACGAATGGTACATTCCGCACCGCCAGGAGGCCCAGAGCCTGGGTGTAATCGAGTCCGACGATCTCCGGAGCGGGTATGCCGAGTACTTCGGGACCCCGGCTTACCAGAAGCTTCAATTCGGTGTAACCCGTCAGTTTCAGGCCCGATTCGGGCTGCTGGGAGATGATGGTGCCCGCTTCTTCCTCCGAGAAAATGTAGCTGATATTCGAGTTCTTCACTTCAAGCAGCGGATCAAAATTGGTGAACTGGGCGGCGAGCTGGGCCCTGAGTTCATCGAGGGTCAGGCCCACGTAACTGCCGACTTCGTCGACCACCGGACCCCGACTTACGATGATATTCACACGGCGACCCACCCGGACCTGGCTGCCCGGATCAGGGCTCTGGTCAATAATGCGGCCTGCCCTGGCGGGATCGGAGAAAAAGCGCTGCTGCACATGAACGTTCAAACCCCGGCTCTGCAATTCTTCAAGAGCATCCACCAGTACCCGATCCTCCAGATTAGGTACCATCGTCACTTCGTCCCCCTGAAGGGCGATGAGAAAACTTAGGGTACCCGCCAGGAGGGCGAGAAAAAACACGGCGATAAATCCCCAGACCACTACCTTGAAATATCGGTTTTCAGGGTTTTCCTGTTCCTGGGGAAGAAGATTCTTAACTTTCTGTTGTACGGCGGATATGGTCTTTTTCATTGCTCAGTCAGGCCTCCCAGGCGGGATGAGATAATGCGAGGGTTTCCATTGATGAAACTCTTCCAGTCCATCGCGCGTTTCGCTTGAAGCTGCAGTCCGGTAAGAGCGAGGACGCCATCCCCAGTTTTTACCAGAATTCCCGAAGACTTGTCTACACCGAACACCCTGCCGGAATCGGCACGTCTCGCGGCCTCCGCCAGTTCGGCGCCCAGGGATTCGATATCAACCGGTGCGCAGGACTGAATATTGACGTTCACCCCTTCCCAGCTGCTGTGGGCCTGGGGCCAGGGCTGATACGCCCGGATCAGCCGGTGTATTTCATCCACCGGCCGGCTCCAGTCGATACGGCCGTCCTCTTTTTTCAGAAGCGAGCAGTAGCTGGCCCGGGAGTGGTCCTGGGCTCTGGGGACCGCCGTCCCCGAATCGATTTCATCCAGGGCCCGCACCCACAGTTCGGCACCCCGCCGTGAGCAGTAGTCCCCGATATCGGCGGCGCTGGACAGGGGATCCAGTTCGAATTCTTCCTGAATGATAATGTCGCCGGCATCCATCTCAAGCCCCACTTCCTGAATGGTGATACCGCTGGTCTCATCACCCGCCAGGATGGCCGCGGGAATAGGTGCCGGACCCCGATGGCGGGGCAACAGGCTCGGATGGAGATTCACCGAGCCACGGGGAAAGAGGGCCAGGAATTTCGGTCCGAATATCCGACCGTAGGCCACAACCGCCATGAGATCGGCTTTGAATTCGGAGATCCGGGCCCGGGCCTCAGAGCCGAGACGGGGCGGCTGTACCACCGGGATTCCCTGGCTTTCGGCATAGCGCTTCACCGCGGAAGCGGCGCTTTTCCGCCCGCGCCCCCGGGGAGCGTCGGGGTTGGTGAGTACCGCTACCACCCGGTGATCAGAGTCCTCATGGATGCTTTTAAGGCTGGGCACGGAGAATTCCGGAGTTCCCGCGAAGAGAATGTTCACTGTTTGCGGGCTTTTTCGTAGGCGGAAAGCAGTCGGCGCTGTTGTCCCGGCTTGAGATACTCGTAAAACAGCCGGCCTATCAGGTGGTCGTACTCGTGCTGAATAACCCGCGCCAGAATGCCGTCGGCTTCCAGACGGAAAGCCTTGCCCTGTTCATCGAATGCTTCCACCTCCACCGCGTCGGGCCGCATTACATCGGCGAAAACCCCGGGAATGCTCAGACAGCCCTCTTCATAGGGAGAGAGTTCATCGGAAAAGGAGGTGATTTTCGGATTGATAAATACCCGCGGATCGTCGTCGGGAACATGCACCACGAACAGATTTTCCATTCTTCCCACCTGTACGCCAGCAAGGCCGATGCCATTCCCTTCGTGCATGGTGGTGATCATTTCCCTGGTGTACTCCCGCAGCGCGCCATCGATTTCGCGCACGTCGGAGGATGTCTTATGGAGACGTTCGTCGGGAAGCAGTACTAATTCCAGCATGGGCCAAATGTAGGCCTTCAGGCCGTAAAAGTCAACGAGTCCTTGCGTCGGGCGTCATGTGGCTCTATATTGGACATGCCGGAAACACTGGCAAATTAGTCATAATTTTATTTGCACGCTTGCTGAAACAGTAAAGGAGGATCGATGCGAAGCATCACCGTAGCCCGGGGAGACGGTATCGGCCCGGAAATCATGGACGCAACCTTGAAAATCCTGGAGGCCGCGAAAGCTCCGGTCAAACCGGAATTCATCGAAATTGGGGAAGCCCAATACCTGGCCGGGAATACCGCGGGAATCGGAGACGACGCCTGGGAGAGCATCCGGAAAAACCGGATCATCCTCAAGGCCCCTATCACGACCCCCCAGGGCGGAGGATATAAAAGCCTCAACGTCACCATCCGCAAAACCCTCGGGCTCTTCGCCAACGTCCGCCCCTGCCGCTCTTTCACCCCGTACGTGGAAACCTATCATCCCCACCTGGATGTGGTAATTATCCGGGAGAACGAAGAGGACCTTTACGCCGGGATTGAGCACCGGCAGACCGTGGACGTAACCCAGGCCCTCAAACTGATCACCCGGCCGGGAAGCTAGCGCCTCATCCGCTACGCATTCGAATATGCCCGGGCCTACGGCCGGAAAAAGGTCACCGTCATGATCAAGGACAATATCATGAAGATCACCGACGGCATGTTCCATCGGACCTTCCAGGAGATCATGAGCGACTATCCAGACATCGAAACGGAGCAGCAGATCATCGATATCGGCACGGCCCGGCTCGCTTCCGCACCGGAACGTTACGATGTGGTGGTCGCTCCGAACCTGTACGGCGACATCATCTCAGACGTGGTGGCTGAAATTTCCGGTTCGGTCGGCATGGCAGGTTCGGCGAATATCGGCCGCGACACCGCCATGTTCGAGGCCATTCACGGCTCGGCCCCGGACATCGCCGGCAGGAAGCTGGCCAATCCTTCGGGGCTCATCAATGCCTCTGTGATGATGCTGGTACACCTGGGAATGCCGGAGTACGCATCCAAAATTGAGAATGCCTGGTTGAAAACCATCGAGGACGGAATCCATACTGCGGAAATCTACTCGGAGAGCCACAGCAGCCATCTGGCCAATACCGATGAATTCGCCGATGCGGTGATCGAGCGCCTGGGCAGCCAACCGAGGTTCTTCCAGGGTGCGGAATTTTCCGATGACGCCAAACCCATCACCATCGAGGATTATTCCCGGGCGGATATAAAAAAGACCCTAGTGGGAGTCGACGTCTTCCTGGATGACACGGAGAAGAGCCCCGACGAACTGGGTCAGACCCTTGAGGAAATCGCGGCGGCTTGCCGCAGCGACCTGATTCTCAAAGTCATCACCAATCGGGGTGTCAAAGTGTATCCCAAGGGATTCCCCGAAACATTCCTGACCGATCACTGGCGCTGCCGCTTCACCCTTCGGGACGTGGTACCCACGGAGAAATACGAGGGAGAACTGGAAGCCGAAACGGTCATCGAACTGCAGCAATTGCTGCTTGGCGCGGGCCTGGAAGTGATAAAAACAGAAAACCTGTATTACTTCGACGGTAAGGCCGGATACTCCATGGCACAGGGAGAATAAGTAAAACTATCAGTTACCGGGGAGCTCGAGGGGCAGCGTAAACCAGAATTCGCTTCCCACCCCGGGACTCGATTGAAAGCCCACCTTTCCGCCATGGGCCTCCACCAGTTTGCGGCTTATGGCAAGTCCCAATCCGGTTCCTTCGATATCCCGGACATTGAAGGTCCGGCCGAACTCACGGAAGATCAGATGGTGGTCCTTCGGGTCGATTCCGATGCCCTGATCGATGACGGCGAATCGCAGGTTTTTCCGGCGGCCGTTCTCTACCGCGGAAACCGCGAGCTCGACCTCCCCGGATTCGGTGTATTTGATGGCGTTGCTCATCAGATTCATCAGCACCTGCTTGACACGATAATGATCAATGATGATCCGATCCGGTATATCCGGATCAATGCGATGGGACATGCTGATCAGGGCGGTTTTACCCTTGGCCCGGCAATAGCTCTCGCTGTGCACCATAGCGTAGTTTACGATTTCGCTGAGAAAGCATGCCTCGGGGTGGATATCGATGGCTCCCGACTCAATTCGCGACAAGTTGATCACATCATCGACGATGTGGATCAGGGTCTTGCCGGCCTCGCTGATATTGTTATATGCCTTGAGCTTTCCCCGTTCCTCTTCGCGGATCAATGCGTCCAGGCTCAGCAGGGTCTGCTCCGCCTGTTCCCGAAGGTCCGGACTCATCTCCGTTTCGTCAAGCTCCCGCTTCAGCAGCTGATACAGATACATCAGCCCGTTGGAATCCTCGAAGAGGAAATCCCTCAATTCGCCAAGGATCCGGGGTGCGCGCTCCCCCAGTGCGCCGGCGAGTTCTTCCAGAAGCAGGGCCATATCGTCGTTCTTGTCATAGGCTCCGTAGCTGAGGAGATCGGTAATCCCGCTGATGCTGTTCAGCGGCGTACGGAATTCATGATTCATATTCACCAGGAATTTCGACTTGTGGACATTGGCCATTTCGGCCCGTACCCGGGCGGCTTCGGCTTCCTGGGTGCGCTCTTTAACCTTGTCTTCCAGATTCTGAGCGTACTCCAGGATCTCCCGACGCTGCTGGCGGATCTTATCCAGACTCACCGTCAGTTCCCGGGCGAGGAGGTTGAATGACGTCGCCAGATCGCCGATTTCATCGTTGCTCTGGACGGGAAGTTCCTCAAATCCCCTCTCGCTTCCGATGCTCTTGCGCAGACTTTCCACTCCCTGGTTCAAAGTGATAATCGGAGCCACGACGTACATGGTAATAAGAAGACTCATCAGCAATACGAGGATAAAAAGGGCGGAGATGATTACCCACAGGTATTCTATTTCCTCTGGAGACCCTCTCTGTTCCCTGGGGATTGTCACCTCGGCAACAAATAGGGAAGCGCCGCTACGAAGCAGGGGCATAAACCCGGCCAATTCGACGCGGTCGGTATTGTCGATGGTGGTGATAAAACCGGCGTCGTAGAACAGCTCGCTTTCCCAGGGCATTGCCCCCGGCGAAATAAAGGAACTGTTTCGGATTGCGTCCCAGGCTTCACCGGGTAATAT
>CAWZYW010000006.1:0-17203 GCA_963966255.1 uncultured Salinispira sp.
GTTTCTGAGATTTTCTATGCTGGTTTGTTCAATTTAATGTGCGAGGCTACACCAGATCACCGTCATTGCCGTGTTCTTCCAATTGTTGTTGGTGACCATCATCAATTACCTGTATTACTTCGAGCTGTACTCGCTGGCCATGAAAACCGCCGGACTGTACCTGCTGTTGAATCTTCTACTCACCATCTTCGGCGAAGTGCTGGCGGTCCTGGCCGGTCCCTCATGGACCCTGCCGCCGGGAATCAGCATCACACTGTCGGTGATCATGGCCTCAGTCTACGGCTATGCAAATTTAGAGGAGAAGGCCCGGAATATGGATCGGATCATACTCACCAGGTAAATTCTGCAGCCAAATCCTGAAAAAAGGCGGTCAAAAGATGTTTTTCTGCTCTGCTCCCTGCATAACCTATGCAATTTTCATATAATTCGAAAATCTTGAACAATAATTACCTGAATTCATCTTCGAAACCCCATGGATCACTTAGCAAATTGCGGCGGAATAGGCTACATTAGCAACGTAAGAACCGGAATTATATCCAATGCCCCGACTCAAGCGAGGTGAATTATGACTAATGTAAAAATGAATGCAGTAAAAATGTTTAGCGCGGTAGTTGCCCTTTCCGGCCTGCTGCTCGCTTCCTGCGGGGGCGCAATGGGATTCTCGAGCCCGATTGAAGTTGCCAGTGATGCCGCCGGAGCGCAGTTCCTACTCTCGGGAATCTCCGCAGGGTTTTACCTGGGGGAGGACAGCGACGGACTTGTGCTGAGCCGGACGGTGAACCCCGATTATGATAACAAAGATGGGGTCGATTGAGCCGATCCCGACGCCGCCTACGCTTCCGGCGGCGGCAGCGGAACGGTGAGCATAGGCGACACCACTCCCCTCACGGATTTCTACGGAAACCCCGACAACCGCGCCAGTTTCACCATGACGCCGATTACCGGCGGTTACAAAATCGTTCTGAAAGTCTATCCCCTGGCCAACTTCGATGTGGCGTATCAGCAGGAGACCTATTACGTTCAGAACGGAAGCTGGGATTTCTACACAGGCGAGGATTTTTCAACCATCGGCTATGAGAACATTTCAATCTATTACACTGACGGTAGCGTGGGCACACAGACGATTGAAGAGATGTATTCAGTCGACCTCCCCGCAGGGTCTAAAGATTTTACCGAACGCGCCGAAGGATATAAAAGTTTTTCCCAAGATGTTGATGGAAATACATATGACAGTTTTAGTGTCCCTGCAAATATGATCGCCAATTCAACCGAGTATCTCGATACCGCCACTGGCTTTGACGGGCCCTCTAATTTTGCTGTTAAAACAAGCACTACCGTCGGTAGCAACATCAGTTCCGTCGAGTATTACACCGAGCATGGAAGCGTGTATTCCAGCCTCAATATCCGATCAGTCACCAGCTGGGGAAGCACCATGACCTACGTCAGCCGGTTCCAGGAAGACCTGACCGATCCGGCGAATGCCACCTACACTTATCGTTCCCTCGGCCAGAAAACCGGGGGCTGGTGGTCAAATACCAAAGTTGAAGAACGGGACAGCAGCGTGAGCGGTGGCATCCGAAGCTACACCAGCAGCGAAAAACTCTGGTTCGCCCCTCTCGGAAGTATTACTCCCGGCAGCACCCCTAGCAGGGAGACCATCATGGACCTCGTGGAAAGTGCTACGACGCCGGGAAATTACAGCGGAACCATGGAAACGTATTGGGGTAACTCGGGCAACGAGTACAGCGTCGAGTTGGTCCGCAATGTGGATGGAACCACCTCCATGGTAACCTCCTACCTCAGCAGCCTGAATCGCGGAATCGGTGATGACATGGAAATCGTGCTGAATAATCTTGACTCGAATAACGGCGTCAGCTTCGTATTCCCCGGAAGCGCAGCCCGCTTCGATGGCACCTATGAACAGGGTGTGCTGATCGGAACCTACTCCATCGGCAACCGAAGCGCAGAAGTGGAAATCAGCAAGTCCGGCGTCGCCGTGAATGGCACGTTCTATCCGAATCAGGAGTTAGAATCACCCCTTAACTAATTCAAAAAGCATGCAATAAAGTATTTAATGAAGACCGCCGGTACCGTCCGGCGGTTTTTTTATGTCCCGGCCGCATCCCCGGTAGCGTTCGCACCGAGGATTTCGCCGCTTTTGCGACGCCGATTCCAGTCTTCGATCCACCGCGGAAGTTCTTCCGCAGGCAGGGGCCGGGAAAAGTAAAAGCCCTGGATATAATCGCAGCCCAGATCCCGGAGGGTCCTGAACTGTTCGGCATACTCAACCCCCTCGGCGACTACGCGGATGCCCAGGCTTTTCGCCATGGCGATAACCGCTCGGACGATTTCCAGCGACGATCCTTCGCTATGCATCGACATAATAAAGCTCCGGTCGATTTTTATGGTGCTGACCGAGAAGCGCTGAAGGTAACTCAGGCTGCTGTAACCGGTGCCGAAGTCGTCCAGTGCGAGCTTGATGCCCAAATTCACCAGCTGGTTGAGATTATCGATGGCGGTCTCTTCGTGCTGGAGCAGTACCGATTCGGTTATTTCTAGCTCGATCCGCTTCGGGTCGATGGCCTGTTCATCGAGAATTCGTTTGAACGCGGGGATAAAACTACGGCTCTGGAGGATGAGCGGACTCAGATTCAATGCCAGGCCCAGCGGTGGATTCTCACCAGAGCCGGTTTTCGGCTCCAGTCTTCGAAGTTCAGCCGCGGCCCGGGTAAAGAGATTGTCTGAGATTTCCCGAATCAGGCCGAGCTCTTCGGCCATGGGTATAAACATAACCGGAGAGATGCTGCCGAAACTGTAGGAATTCCAGCGGGCCAGCACCTCGAATTTCCGGATCGACAGATCCATTGCCGAGATTATCGGCTGATAGTGCATGCTGATCTCATTCTGTTTCAACGAGTTTCGTAACGCTTCGGCCAGCAGGTAGCGCTTGCGGATATCACGATGGCTCCGGGCATCATAGCGAATGGTCTGACCGCCGGCGGAACCCTTGGCATTCTCCAGAGCGACTTCCAGATTCTTGATTATCCAGTCGGCATCTATCCAACCGGGACGTTCGATCTCCAGGGCCCCGGGACCTTCGATGCTTTGCCGGACCGCGGGGAATTCAAGGAAACTGATATTGAGCGACATCCGGATTTTCAACTCCCCGATTTCGAAGGGATCCTTTACCAGATCATGAAGTTTCTCGGCAAAGGTCTCCGGGAGAATTCGCGCGCGAAGGGGATAGGCGATGATAAAATCCGTGCCGCCGAAGCGTCCGCAGAATCCCTGGGCGGGAGTCCGCTCCCTGAGATGACATGCGAATCCCTCGATCACCTGATCACCGATTTCATATCCATAGTTATCATTAATATTCCGGAAATGGGAAATCGAGATGAAAAACACTGCGAAATTGGCATCCGCGGTATAGCTGTCGTTTAACATGGTGGAAATGCTGTCCCTGATCAGATAACGGTTGGGAAGGTCGGTGAGATCATCGTAAAACGCATATTTCTGCAGGCGATCCTGACTTCTCCTGAATACAGCAATCACCGCCGCGGTGATGGCGCTCATCAGCACATAAAGGATCAGGATTCTCAACAGATATCCCGAATTCAATTCCTCGCGCACCGGAAAGGATGGTATCAGCAAGGTCGATCCGATAAGCAGGCTGAATACCAGGGTAAACAATGCGCCGAGCTTTATCTCCAGCAAATAAAAGAAGATGATCGGACTGAGGAAAATATACAGAATTCCGTATCCCTGAAAGCCGCCATCCACTATCCCATAGACCAGCGCGAAGGAGATGCTCAGCGATGAGATGATCATCGACGGTCGGCTGCTCCGGCCAAGGGGCAGGATTCCCATGGCAACCCACTGGAATACAATGGGAATAAGCAGCATGATGCCGTCCAAAACGTTTCCCCCGCGAATCACTCCCACTGCAACCGGGGTAAACACCGCAAGGGCGAGCAGCGCGATGATCAGAAGCACGAGAAGCCGGCCCTGCTCGTACAGCGGCGCAGATGCGGGTGTGCGGGAGAATCTCTGGAGGAACGAGATTAATCGGGTAATCATTCTGTTGCCGGATGAGCTGCCGGATGCCATGACTATCATGTGTACGACACTCCGATCGCCATGGAAAGGGCCGGTCTTTTTTTTTACCTGATTCCCCAGTCAGCATTATATTGAACATACATTCAATTTTTTCTTGTCAATTCCTGACTTCGATTGTAAGATTTAATAACTGAATTATTGTTCATTATATATTTCTATGTAGGAGGATGTATGGAACGGAATTTCAACACGCTACCCCAGCTTTTTATGCACGCAACCGGAGCTTACAATCTGGAAAAGGCTCTGATGTATCCCGAAGGAGAATCCTGGCGGGTATATTCGACCGCGGCTTTCAGGAACCAGGTAAAATGGCTCGCTCTGGGAATGCACGACATGGGCGTACAGCCCGGGGACAGCGTCGGGATCTTGGCTCCATCTTCCCCCGAATGGATTATCATCGATCTGGCTACCGTCAGCCTCGGTGCGGTATCGGTACCGCTTTTCAAGAAGATCAGCATTGAATCGTTGAGCCATGAGATAAGCGACTCCGCCATGAAGTACATTTTTATCGGGAACCTGGAAGAGCTCCCCAACATCAAGGCGACCCACAAGCACCTGAAAGAGCAGATCACCTTTGGCAAGGGTTTTCCCAGCGATCACTTCGATGCAATTATCAAGCGGGGACAGGAACTGGATAAGAGCCAGCCTGAGCTGTTCGAACAACTTCAGTCCCGGGTCGGTGAAGACTCCCTGGCCACAATCATTTACACCAGCGGGAGTACCGGTCTGCCGAAAGGCGTGGAGCTTACCCACGGCAATATTGTCAGCCAGGTGCATGCCACCAGCCAGCGCTTCGAATGCTTTCCCAGCGATATCATCCTCTCCGCCCTGCCCCTGGCGCATATCTTCGAGCGGATGGTGATGTATTTCTATATCTCATCAGGACTGCCGGTATACTTCGCCGACGATCCGAAAATGCTCGGCACCTATGCCAAAACCGTGCGGCCAACCATGATGACCGTGGTGCCCAGGATCATGGAAAAAGTGTACCTGAAAATGCAGGACGGAGTGATAGAGAAAACCGGCATCGCCGGGGCCATCGCCCGGGCGGGGTTTCGCCGGGCGGAAAACCGTAAGCCCGGCACTGCCCGCAAGGGCCTGATGGGTCCGGTCTTCGATAAGCTGCTGTATTCCAAGTTCAGGGAAGCTCTCGGAGGCCGACTGAGGCTGTCCATTTCAGGATCCGCCAAGCTGGCACCGGAGATCGCATCGTTTTTCGTGAACTGCGGTATCGATGTATACGAAGGCTACGGCCTCACCGAGGCGAGTCCGGTTATCGCCGTGAATTTCCCCGGCCACCGGAAAATCGGCTCGGTTGGCCCGGTATTCCCCGGTGTTGAAGTACGGGTCTCTGAAGACGGAGAGGTTCTGGCAAAGGGGCCGAACATCATGCTGGGCTATCACAACCGGCCTGATGCCACCGCCGAAGTAATCGACGAAGATGGTTGGCTGCATACCGGAGACCTGGGAACATATGAGGACGGCTACCTGACCATAACCGGCAGGAAAAAAGAATTGTTCAAGAAATCCACCGGAGAGTACGTTCCTCCGGTGCCGTTGGAAAATGAACTGGTAAAAATGCCCGGAATCGAAACGGCTGTAGTGGTGGTAGACAACCGGACCTTCGTAACAGCCCTGCTCTTTCCCGAATTCGAGAAGCTTCCCGATATTAAAAAGTCCGCCGGAATGGAAGACGTTTCCGACAAGGAGTTCCTTGACAGTCACTACTTCCGAAGCCGCATCGAAGAACATATTCAGGAAATGAACAAACATCATCATCATTGCGAACACATCGCAGACTTCCGGGTCCTGCACAATCAGGCGACCGTGGAAGAAGGTGAACTGACCCCCACCATGAAGGTGCGCCGGTTCTACATAGAGAAGAAATATCACGATGTCATCGAGGATATGTACAAGATTTCCCGGGGTTGGAAGTAACCCCGAAGCATGTGCGCTGGATACAGTGCGGCATGAGGCAAAATAACGCAGCAAAGATTGGACATCCTGCAAGGAGAAGTACATGAATTTCACCAGAGAACGGATCGCCATCATCGACGGCATCCGGACCCCCATGGCAAAAGCCGGGGGGCCATTAAAAAACACCCAGGCCGATGATCTGGGGGCGTACATCGTGCGCCAGATCATCGAGAGAAACCCCATCGCCCCCGAGGAATTCGATGAAGTAATCATCGGCAACGTGGCTCAACCAGCCCATGCGGCGAACATCTCCCGGGTCATCGCGCTGAAAGCCGGTTTGCCTAACTCGGTACCGGCCTACACCGTTCATCGGAACTGCGCCAGCGGTATGGAATCAATGACCACCGCGGCCAGCAAGCTGATCATGCAGGAAGGAGATATTTACCTCGCCGGCGGTGCCGAAAGCATGAGCAACATTCCCCTTTTCTTCAACAAGGATTTCACCTCTTTCATGGAAAGGATGATGCGCTCCAAGACCTTCTTCCAGAAACTCGGGACCATGTTCTCGTTTAATCTCGGCATGCTGAAACCGGAGATCGGCGTCATGCACGGTCTCACCGACCCGGTCAGCGGCCTAATTATGGGTCTCACCGCTGAGAACCTTGCCAAAGAATTCAACATAAGCAGACAGGAGCAGGACGAGCTTGCGCTCCTCAGTCATCAGCGCGCGGCCCGGGCTGCTCAGGAAAACCAGCTGGAAGGCGAGGTGATCCCGGTACCTATCATGCCGACATATAAGGACCTGTTGTCCCAGGATTTCGGACCCCGGGCTAACCAGACCATGGAAGCCCTCGGCAAACTGCGGCCCTACTTCGACAAGAAAAACGGCACCGTAACCGTAGGTAATGCCTGCCCAATTACCGATGGTGCGGCGGCGGTTATCATGATGCGCGAGAGCGATGCCAAGAAGCGGGGCCTTGAACCTCTCGGATATCTCACTGACTGGGCCTATGCCGGGCTGGAACCCGAGCGAATGGGCCTCGGACCTACCTATGCCACGGCCAAACTGTTCAAGCGTGCCGGGGTGAAACTGTCTGATATCGACTATATCGAAATGAACGAAGCCTTCGCCGCCCAGATCATCGGAAACGAACGGGCTTTCGCCAGCCGGGAATTCGCGAAGAAATATCTGGATATGGATGCGCCTCTGGGTGAAATCGACCGGGACAAGATGAACCTCCAGGGGGGAGCCATCGCACTGGGCCATCCGGTCGGAGTAACCGGTACCCGGATCGCGGTCCACACCTTGCGGGAACTGCGCCGGCAGGGAAAAAACACCGGTCTTGCAACCTTGTGTATTGGCGGCGGGCAGGGAGGAAGCCTGTTGCTGGAAGTAGCATAGAAACTATTTTTCACGAAATCTATTTCGCGATTTACATATCGCGTTATAGATTTCGCGTATTTTAAGTGACGTTTTCTTTGGAAAGACAATAAAAGGATAGAACCATGAGCAGTTATTTTAACTACAGGGAGCAGGACGGACTAGCTCGCCTTACCTTCGACCTGGAAGGGAAAGCGGTCAATCTGTTGAGCACGGAAGTGATGACCGCCCTGGATGGAAAATTTGCCGAGTTGCAGGAACGCGATGATCTGCACCTTCTGGTAATCGACAGTGCGAAACCGGGGATCTTCATCGCAGGTGCAGACATCAATGAGATCAAGGACATCCGGGAAACCAAAGATGCCTTCCAGAAGGCGAAGATGGGACAGGATGTTTTAAACCGGCTTGAGACCATGCCGTTTCCTTCACTGGCGTACATCAACGGGGCTTGCATGGGCGGTGGAACCGAGCTGGCTCTGGCCTGTACCTTTCGGGTGGTGGGTGATAGTCCCAAAGTCAAAATCGCCCTTCCGGAAGTAAACCTCGGCATTATGCCCGGCTTTGGCGGTACCCAGCGTCTGCCCCGCCTCATCGATATCAGCCAGGCCTTGCCGATGATCTTATCGGGTAAGAATTTCGATGCCAGAAAGGCAGAAAAAACCGGCCTGGCGGATCGATTAGTCCCTGAAGGATATTTCGAATTTTTCCTTAAGAAATTCGCCGCGAAAACTTCAAAGGTCCATAAAGCATTGCTTTCGAAACGCGGGAAGCTTCCAGAGGCATATGAAGCGGCGGTGAACCGGGGACGCTCCTGGCAGCAGCAGGTTCGCAAGAACCTGTATGCCAATGTCCGGCTGGTGAAACGCGGAAAGATCCAGTATCCCAGGCGAAGCTGGTTTCTAAACAGTACCGGCGTGGGTCGAAATCTTGCCCTCAACGCAGCAAAGAAACAGGTGCTGGCCAGGACCCAGGGAAATTACCCCTCCCCGCTGTTAGCCATCGAGACGATTCGCAGAACCCTGGGCGGAAATTTCGCCAAGGGACTGATCCGGGAGGCAGAAGGCTTTGCCGAACTTGCGGTAAGCAATATCAGTAAAAACCTCATCGACATTTATTTTCTGTCCGAAGCCAGCAAGAAACTTCCCGAGCCAGCGGAGGTTCCGGGAGCCGGCGGAGCCACCGGCAGCGCTTCCCTTCCCGAACGAATTGAGAATACCGGAGTCCTGGGAGCCGGCGTTATGGGCGGGGGCATCGCATGGCTTTTCGCCAACAGCGGATACGACGTTGCCCTGAAAGATATCGCATGGGATGCGGTTCAGAAGGGCTGGGACGCCGCCATGAAGATCTACAAACAGCTGAAGAAAATCCGAAAGGCGGACGATCGACTCATCAACCTGGGCATGCACCGCATCAGCGGCACCCTCGACTACCGGAGTTTTACACAGGCAGACCTGGTGGTCGAAGCGGTGGTGGAAAAAATGCCAGTGAAAAAAGCCGTTCTGGGCGAACTGGAAGAGAGTATTCGCGAAGATGCGATCATCGCCACCAATACCTCGAGCCTTTCGGTGACCGAGATGGCCACGGCGCTCAAAAAACCCGAGCGCTTTGCCGGCATGCACTTTTTCAATCCGGTAAACCGAATGCCCCTGGTTGAGGTCATCTCAGGGGAGAAAACCGACCCCAGGACCGCCATCGAGGTAGCCCGTTTCGCCTTGAAGGTGAAAAAGACTCCGGTATTCGTAAAAGACGGACCCGGATTCCTGGTAAACCGTATCCTGATGCCCTATCTCAACGAGGCCGCCTATCTTCTTGCCGACGGAGCGGATATCCGAGAAACCGACCGGCTCTGGAAGAAGTGGGGCATGCCCATGGGTCCCTATACCCTGATCGACGAAATCGGCATAGACGTGGCCCGTCATGTGGCATTGATCCTCGAGGAGGCTTTCCCCGATCGTATGAAGGCCGCGCCGATCTTAGCCAAGCTGTCCGATTATCCGGAACTGTTGGGCAAGAAAAACGGTCAGGGATTCTATCTGTATCAAAATGGAAAGAAGACGGTAAATCCCGAAATGCTGGCTCTTATCAAGGCCAACCGCAGCAGCGCGAAAGCCCCCACCAGGGACGAACTCATTAACCGTCCGCTGGTGATGATGGTCAATGAGGCGGTTCGATGTCTGGATGACGGCATCGTGCAGAACGCCGGCATGCTCGATTTGGCGATGATCATGGGAACCGGATTCCCCCCATTCCGAGGCGGCCTGCTGAAAGCAGCCCAGGATATGGGCATCGAAGATATCCGATCCAAGGCCGAAGGATTTGCAGCAAGCATCGACGGCCGCTTCACCCCCGCACCCGGACTGGTGAGCCGCAGCGATGCGAACAAAAGCTTTTTCGAGGCATAAGAGTCAATCAGAAACCAACAACCCCGTCCCCGAACGGGCTACTTGAGATTTATACAGGAGTACACACAGATGAGCGTACAATTAGGATTTTTTGAAAAACTCTACACCGGCGAATATGATCCTTCCATGCTGGTGCGGGATTACGGCAGTTCAATCGACGAGAAAAAAGTCGAAGCCTTTATGGAGAAGTACACCGAGCTGATCAGTCGTTTTCCCGCCCTGGAGATCGAGAAGCAGGGCGCGGTTCCCGATGAGCTGATGCAGGGCATGCGGGAGATCGGACTGTTCGGATTGCTGATCCACAAGAAATACGGCGGCCTGGGTTTCAGCGTGAGCGAATACCTGCGCGTCGTCGAAGGAATGGCCCGTCACGATATGGCGCTGGTACTGGTTCCCCTGGCCCATCTGTCCATCGGTCTGAAAGGAATCATTCTCTATGGAACCGAAGAGCAGAAGAAAAAATATCTGACCCCGGCGGCCAGCGGGGAGATGATTTTCGGCTACGCCCTCACCGAGCCGAAAACCGGATCTGATGCCCAGCACGTCGATACCTGGGCGAAAAAGTCCGAGGACGGCAGTCACTGGATCCTGAACGGCACCAAGACCTATATCACCAATGCGAATTACGCCGGGGGATACACGGTATTCGCACAGCTCGATCCTGAAAACCGACCGGGATATATGGGAGCATTTATCGTCGAACGCGCCTGGGACGGTATAACCGTCGGCGCGGATATGGCGAAGATGGGTTTGAAGGTCAGCTCCACCGGATCAATCCGGTTCAAGGACGTAAAGGTTCCTGCGGAAAATCTCCTGGCCGCGGAAGGCGACGGCTTCAAGGTCGCCATGAATATTCTGAACTACGGCAGACTTGGCCTGGGCGCCGCCTCGGCAGGGCTGATGAAACAGTCTGTCAAGGATATGCTTAAGCGCTCGGAAACCCGCAAACAGTTTTCCATGCCCATCGGTGAGTTCGAGCTGATTCAGGAAAAGGTCACCCGAGCCGATGCCCACTGGCTCGCCTCGAAAAGCATGACCTACTTCACCGCTAAAATGATGGAAGATGACCATCTGATGAACGTCGCCATGGAGAGCTCCCACACCAAGCTCTACGGCACCGACATGTGCTGGAACACCTTGTACGACGCCCTGCAGACCGCCGGCGGTTCGGGCTTTCTCCAGTCACATCCATATGAGAAGCGGATGAGGGACTTTCGGGTCACCACCATCTTCGAGGGCACCAGCGAAATCCACTCAATCTACCCGGCCCTGACGGTCTTCAGGACCTGGGGCAAGCTGCTGAAATCGGGGAAAAAATCCAAAGGCGCTGTGATTACCGACCTGCCCAAGGCCCGGATCGGCGCAAGCCCCTTCGCCGACGCCCAGTTGAAAGAGGGCATGGCACTGGCGAAAAAGCTGGAGAAGCGCTTCCGAAAACTGGCCTCTCTGGGTCTGCGCAAATACGGCAAGAAGGTCGCGACTCAGGAATACTTCCTCAGATCAATGACCCGTCTGAACATGGCGGCCTTCGCCCTGATCGCCAGCGCATCCATGCTGGACTGGCAGTCCAGGAGCGGAAAAACCATCTCAAAGGCCGATCGGGGACGCTATGCATATCTGATACAGGAAGCAAGGGAGGAGCTGGCCCGGATTCCGTCTGACGGGGTCGCTCCGCTGGAATCGCTGAGCAGAGATCTTTGGAAGGAAATCAAGACTTACTGATTCGCCGGACTTAGATAGTATCCAGGTACTTATTGCAATTATATACAGAAAACAGATTTAGTTGCGCATGAAAATGCAAAACGGAAAATGCGATTCACAGAGCCATGAGGAGCCCTGATTCTTCCATGGCAGATGGGTACGAATGCTGGAATCTGGATCACATCCGCTCCAGCCGACCCTTCCGCTTATAGATATTCTTGTAATCCCATTGTATCTCGATGGATTTTTTCAACCAGCGATGCAACGAGGGAACATCGATCTGACTTGTGTTGGTATAAAAAATCGAGGCGTCCTTGAAGCTTTTCCCGAGGACCGATAGCGCTTCTTCACCGAAATCCGCGCCGCTCCAGAACATCAGGCGGATTCCCGCTTTCTGCATGGAGTAGCCGACGATGGGATTACCATCCAGGAACCAGACCGGATGGGCATGCTTGATTTTGCTTTCTGCGCCGACCAGCACCCGATCGATTTCATGGGCAAGGGTGCGGCACACCGCCTGATAATCATCGCTGAATCCGGCGTGGTATTTCGTTATTTCCGTTTTCACCAACTGAAGCCCCTTTCCGCCTTCAACGCTCATCTGCGGGAATGCCAAACATCGATTCGAGAAATCTGGTAATAATTTCAGGAATTCGGCGGTACACATCATCTGCATAAACCCGCTCACTCGGTTTGTGAAGATCTTTTCCCCAGGGACCGAGATTTAGTACCGGTGCCCGAAGTTCGCGGATGGCGTCGAAGGGAATATGGTAGATCCGGTCCCAGCCCGGGCTGTTTTCCCTGACCGCGTCAATCGCCCGTTCGTCCCCCACCCATGCGGCGTACGATGTGTCAGAGATTCCCATGAAGTACGGCCGGCTCTCGTAGCGGACCCCGTAGAGTTCCCGGCTGATGGCATCGATGGTCTCGGCCAGGTTTATATTTGAGGCGCCGGGAAGGCTTTCATTGCTGACATGGGGATAGTACGGTCCGCTGAGGCCCAGAACCACCGCCGGTCCCTCTAAATCTGCTGCATCGGCGACGAATTCCAGGAGGCGGATGGCCGCCTCGGGAAGGGTGATTTCCTTTTTCGCGGTCATAGTTGCCAGGGAATCGTTGAGCTCTGCAAGGGAATCGAAAAAAGCGCTCCCGCCGATTTGCAGCGCCCGCTGGTGCAACTCCCGGTATTCGAGAACCTCGGGTTCAAAATCGATATCGTCGGCATCTTCCCCGGTCATTTCGCAGAATCTAAGGTAGGAGCTTTCATGATGCTTGAGGGTATCGTCGAGAGCCCTGGTAGCCAATTTTTTCATAATGATCATGATGTCCGCCGGACTTCTGGTGAAGGTCAGCCAGTTGAAATACCCCGCAGCGGCTTCAGGGATGGAAGCGTCGTAGTCCCGCTTTCGGTCCTTCAAGTTGACCCAGACCGGCGGCGGCGTCGCATCGTTCCCATTCCGGTCGCAAAGATCGGTGTTCAATTCACTCAAACGCTGAAGATTCGCCATCACGAGGGAAGGATTAAGACCGGCGTACGGATCGCCCACGTGGCTGCGAACCCCCTTCACATACACGATGGGCATGATCTTGCCCACCGATCCTTCGAAAAGAATCGCCTGATCGCGGACCTGATTAAAATACGGTTCGCTGTTGATGCTGAGAACGTATTCCAGATTCTGGCTGCGCCGCAGTTCACGCATCAGCCGAACCGCCTGCAGCATCCCCCGGGAAAGCGTTTCCTCGTCGGGAACGCTGAGTAAAAGAAGTGAAAACGGCAGTTTAGCCCCGGCACTGAAATGAGACAGGACAGCCATTTGAATCGCCGCCCCGGATTTCATATCCGCGCTGCCCCGCCCGAAGAGCCACTTGCCGGACTCCAGGTCACTTCGGACCCGCGGGCTGAGCTTTCGCCTCGACAAGGCATCCGCCAGATCGTCGGGCCGCAGGGCGAGTTCCTGAAGCTTGCCGTAATCGGCGATCCCCACGGCATCGTGATGATGAAACAGCACCACCGTTCGCCTGGATTCGCCCCGAACCAGGGCCCATACGACTTTGCGTTGATAGATATCGTCTTCCAGGGACTGGGTGCCCATGAGTTCGGGATGTTCACAGAAATACGGGCGGCTCTTTATCCAGGTGAGGATCAGCTCTTCGATCACCGCTTCGAAAGCAGTGTTCGTGTCACTTCTGGCGGCGATGAGGCGTAACAGCAGGGGCTCAATCACCTCACGCCATTGGTCCTGGCGCTCAGTACTGATCACGCGTCTTCCTCCTGATAGATCATGCGGTAATATTTGCTTTTAAATCCGAATTTCTCGTACAGTTTCCGTGCCCTGGCATTATCCAGGTCGACATGGAGGGATACGCTTCCCTGACTGTAATTGATCACCTCATCGATGAGGGAGCTCGCGATTCCCCTACCCTTCCGGCCGGCTCTGGTCCCGATGTAGGCAAGGTGATATTTGGGGAAAAACTCTTCGAAGCCGCTGCGGGCCAGCACGCAGATCCCTTCGACGCGGCCGTCGGTTTGGGCGAGGAATACTGCACCTCCTGCCATTGCATTGGCGATGGCTTCATTCACTTCCACGGCGGGGTCGCTGTATTGCATCAGGAAGGTATCGACCAGCTCATACAGCTTTTCGGCGGAGTACTCGGAATAGTCTTCCAGGCGGTTGATTTGAAGGTCGGGTCGGGCATCATTCAAAATGACCACATGCCGGCCCCCTTTTAACTTACCGGCGCGCGCCATTGCGTAAAAACCGGCGAAACTGTACGCCTCTTCGGCGCTCACCTTCAAATGCTCGGCCTTCCGCAGGAATGCCGTGGCTTCTTTGAGGGTTTGTTCATCCACGCCGAGTATTTCCCCCGAAGTATCCCGCACCGACTTCAGGCTTTCCTCCAGAAGAGCGGTATTATCGATGTATAATTCCTTCGTATACTTATTTATTTTGATATCGTAATCATCGATAGAAGGAATTTCATTGCGCTGCTTGTAATCTTCGAAAATCCGGTTTCCCTTTGGAATCGTACATGAATAAATTTGAGGATATCCGTTGATGGACCCGCGGACCCATTCCCGGAAAAAAGAGTTGTACAGACTCGAAACGGTGTAGCCGTAGCTGAGCTGAACGAAAATCGAATCAATATCCTCCATCCGCTCTATCAACTCATTGCCGATTTCTTCCAGCGCGAGAATAGACAGGTGACTGTTGTGATAGCCAGTGGCGCCATTGTACACATTCCGTTTCTCGCAGAGTTCCTCGATCACGGCGATCCGGTCATCATATGATACGCGTTTTAAGTCAACCAGCTGATTTCCCTGGAAATCCCGTGCCTTCCATGCCTGATTTTTAAAGAGCGGCACCAGGATATCCAGTCCCCGATCCTCGGCATACGCCCGGACAGACCGCAGATATCTTCGCGGCCCATCGAATAGGACCGTTCCGTACCCGCCGGCCAGGGCATCGCGGATGACGATTTCACCGATACGGTCATATTTATGGCCGTTGGGATTGGTGCCTTCCAGTTTGAGGTATATTTCCTCGAGTCCGAAATGGGTTTCAATTTTCCTGGCTCTGAGTAACGGGGTCCTGCCGGATGTATTCATGATTTCTCCAAGGTGAGTGCTCCGAAAACGGCTGATGCAGCGGCCCTTATTCTTTCCGGGACTGATACCTATCAGCAATAAGCAGCATTAAGTCGATAATTCCGGATAAATACTGTGTAGTTAGGCACATAACCAGTAAACATCAGTCGTTTTCGGAGCACGATATATTTAGTATACTAAATAGTTTACCATGATGCGAGAATCATGCAAAGCCGCCATGAAGAAAAACACCGTCGAGGTTGAACGGCAATCACAGATCCTCTTAGCCTTCACCACTCATCTACTATTCTGATTTGCCGGGAGATGGTATTAATCTGCTCATCGATATCGCCATGCTTCATGACGTTATAGGCGAATGATCCGTACTGTCCCAGGGTATGGTGATGCAGTTCCGGATCATCTCTGCAGCAATCCGAAAGAACGGTAGTGGCAAATCCCCGTTGCATGGATGTCAGGGCGCTGAGATTGACGCATATGCTGGTATCAAGACCGCAGAAAAACAGATGCCGATATCCGTTTTCCCGCAGATAGTCGGAAAGCCCGGGGGTGAGAAAGGCATCAAAGTGTTTTTTGACAAAGACTGGTTCACCATCCTGCTCCCGAGCCCAGGAGGGAACGCCGACACCATCACTTCCTTCCACGCAGGGTGTTTTTCCGGCGATTCTGGCGAACAGCATCCAATCCGATCCGTTATCTTTGAAAAGGGATCGGACATGGATGATATCGATGCCTTTTTTTCGAAAGTCGCCGAGCAGATCCACGATGCTGCTTTGGAATTCCTCGGGATCGCTTACGTGTTTGACGAAATCATTCTGGATATCAATGACTAACAGTGCATGCTGCGACCAATCCCGCCGAAGAGTATTCTTCACCGCTTTTCCCTCAGGTCCACGATGATCCGCCCGCTGATATTTCCGGCCAACATGGCGTCGATATGCCCCGGCAACTCTTCAAGGCCGGATGTATGGCACTCGGCCGACAGCCCGGGGAGATTCCACTCAGCGGCCAGCTTCTTCCACATCCTCGCCTTTTTATCCCGGTTGCTGTCGGCGCTGGCGATGCCGATGAGTCGGGTACCCCGGAGGATAAACGGGAAAATACTGGTCGGAAGATCGGTGCCAGCCACCATGCCGCAGGCCGCCACCGCCCCGTCGAACTTCAGGCTGCGGAGTATGCGGTGCAGGATAGCCCCGCCTGCGGTGTCCACCGCCCCGGCGTACTCCGGCCGCAGAAGGGGCTTGTCCGGTTTGGGGTCGAATGCCCCACGTTCCAGTACCTGGGCAGCACCCCGCTCTTTCAGCCAATCGGCCCGGTCAGCCTTTCCGGTAAGGGCATGCACCTCGTAGCCCAGCTTGGACAGAATTGACAGCGCTATGCTGCCTACCCCGCCGGTGGCACCGGTAACCAGAACCGGTCCGGATTCGGGCTTTACGCCTTCGTGGATCAGGGCGTCGATGCACAGGGCGGCGGTGACCCCAGCGGTGCCATATGCCGCCGCATCTATCAGACTGAGATCGGGTGGCCGGGGGATGAGCCAGTCCTCGGGAACCCGGGCATAGCGCCCGAAGCCCCCGGGGGTACCCATGCCGAAATCGAAGCCGGTGACGATCACTTCCTCTCCGGTATCAAGCCGTCGACCGAAGCCGTCGATCCCCGGAATGTGCGGGTAATTGGGGCTGATGCCCTTGTGGCCGGAGGCCGACAGGGCGTCTTTATAGTTCAGGCAGGAGTAATCGAGCTGAAGCTCCACCGGGGCGATATGTGTGGACCATTCGCTTCGGAGGATATCGGCGTCGCAGTCACCGGCCTCGGGTCGGATATCGCCGCCGGCTCGTTCCCGGGCGACCAATGCGGGAAACGAACCGGGGATCTTGCTTTCAGCCATATCAGAGCCCTCCTTTTCGGCCAAGTTCGGCCCAAAGTTCGAGATAGTTTTTCGAGGCCTTTGAGGAGCGATTGAAAGCGAGCAGCGGGGCCTGCCGAGCGCCCATTTGTTCGATAATGCTGGCATTCGGTATTACCACCGAAAGAAAGCGCGGATCACGGGCGTAGATCTCGATGAGTTCCCGGTGCATCTTC
>CAWZYW010000007.1:0-16566 GCA_963966255.1 uncultured Salinispira sp.
GAGGAATACTCACGAATATCTTCCTGGATCAGAAAATTGACAAAATGTGGAGCTTCGTTGGGCCATACCGGCTCGGGCTGATATCCGAGCTGTTCGCGCGGCAGATAAAACTCCTCAAGCCCCGCCGCTTCAAGAATCACCTCGGCAGCCCGGTGAGCTTCCGCCGGATTCTCCAAGGGATTGAAGCTGCGGGGACTTCGCGGAATGGCGGCGAGGATCGCCATCTCCATGGGGGCGAGCTGGTCGAGACCGCGTCCGAAAAACCGGCGGGCCGCCGCCGGATATCCTTCCACGTTGAAGCCCATCGGCACCATGCTTATGTAGAGCTCCAGCAACTCCGCTTTGCTAAGCCTCTGTTCAAGTTGCATGGCATCGAGCATTTCCCGCAGTTTGCCGGACAGGGTGGGAGGCCTGGGATGGAGGATACTGGATAACTGCATGCTGATGGTACTCGCACCGAATCTGCTCCCGCCGCCTCCCAGATAGTTCCAGGCGGCCCGCAGCAGGGATGGCAGGTCCACCCCGGGATGAAAATAGTAACGTGAATCCTCGGCGGCGAGGACGATATGTATCAGTTCCCGGGGCAAAGCCGAAAGCGGAAGGTAGAGCCTCCGCAGCCCTTCATCATTCACCGGGAGCACTGCCATCTCGCTTCCGTACCGGTCTGTGATAAGCTGCGAAAACGAAAGGTCCTTAAGTGCCTGGTCTCCCGCGTATGGAAGTATCCGCAGCATAACAAAGAACACAAAAACGAAGGTAATCGCAGAACCCAGGATATAAAGCCAGGTTCGCAGCCTTCTCTTGCGCGGATCACGGTGCTCCAGGCTTTCGCCGCTATTCCTGTTCATCAGCGCCTGATGAAATGACAAAAAGCCGGCCGCCGGTGCGTCCGAAAATCTCCGGTTCGAACTCCAGGGTCGCCTGAATAGGCGGGGTCGGATATACCCCCGGAGTCGTAGTTCTGAGCAGGAAGCTCACTTCCCTGCTGCCGGCATAAAAATCTTCCCATGTATAACTGATGCTGCTTGCGTAGTAACGCTGTATCGGCCGGTAGAACCAGTAATCCCACCACCAGGGGTTCACATATCCCTCGGCGACAAACGTCGCCGTATCACCATAGACGGTTTCTCTCTCCCACTCTTCGCTCTGCAGGCCTCCGGCTTCGATGTATGAACCGGTCACCTCGAGATTAGGATCAAGGATTTCAGCACCTGAGGGCACCGGTACATTCAGAGTGAGGAAACTCAGCCGCCGGGGAGTATTCAGGAAAATACGCATTCTCAACGTCTCTCCGAGGGGCAACACTTCACCCTCTATCACGTTCCCATCCAGGGTTTCAATTCGGGAAATGACCTCGATTCCCTCGTCCCTCGGCAAGGCTGACTCCACCGGAAGGGCATACCGGAATATACTTGTGTAATACAACGGCCCTTCTCCTGACTTTGATATCTCCATTTCCAGAAGCTGATTTCGGGGCATCAGGGACAGGGGCTGCTCGAAAAGGCTAAAGCTGGTAAAGTCCTGTTCGCGATTTTGGTCAGCGAGTCGCTCGTTTATCAACTCTTCTCCGTTCAGGACAGCCGCTGCCTGCATATCGGGATCACTGGTTTCCCTCTGCAGGATCGGCTCAAATCCGAGAACCATAAAATAGCTGTCGAACATGGAATGAAAACGCCGGGCATTTCGGGTTCGGCTGAGAGAGCCCGCGAGGCGCAGCAGGTACTCGCTGTCCACATCCAGCAAGGTTGCGGTACGCAACATCAGCGCGGTTTCCATCTCCATGGACGCAAAATAACTACGCACTTCATAGCTTTGCTTCACATCAACCGATTGCGTACCAATATTCACGAAGTTTCGGCTCCTTCGGTGAAGATCCGAAGCCCGTTCCATATCACCTGCGCGAAGGAAGGTTTCCGCCAGAATATTATAGCCGGCAATTCCAAGGTTATCCTCGAGGGCGGCCACCTGTTCGAGTTGATCCAGGCCTATTTTCCCTTCCCGTTGAAGAACCGAAGCGGTCCATGCCAATAAAAAGCCCCTTCTCTCGACGTCCCTTCCGCTGAGGGCCCGGTTGAACTCATTCAGGAGATACTGCATAAGAAGGCCGCGGTCTGCGTCATAGTACACACCCGAGCCGGTTTCATCGGCGGTTTGGAGAGTATGGGCAAACAACAGAGAAAGAAGCCAGTCCGGTCTTGAATACTCGGCATCGGGAGAACGGTGGCCGATTCCCCCGTTTTCGAACTGATTCCTGCTGAGAACCGAGAGTATCGAATTACGGTGATATCCGCCGCTGCCATACCCGAGCATCCTCAGGTTGAGATCGAATATCCGGTGGAACGTCGAATAAGGCGCAGAATAGCGGTAAACAGGGATGATGATCTCTTCCACCGCAGGCAGCATCAGGGGCCTGAGACTTGATGAAAGACGCAGATCGAGGCTGCCATACCCTTCGGTTATTGCCGAGGGAATAATCACACCTTCCACAGCCCGGTTGTCATCCTCCCCATCGTCTATGACCCCCACGGTGGTAAACGCTTCTGCTATCAACGGACTCTCGACGGTCACTTGTTCGGTGAGGCGCTCATTCAGGATCGAACTTCTGAGAATAAAACTGATGGTTCCCTCCCCTTCCTCCGTCGCCTGAAGCACAAAGGGAAGTTCAGTCACCGAATCGGGTTCAAGGGTAATGCTCTTGGTGGTATCGCCCGGAAGGCTGAGGATATCCGACTCCACGCTTACTTCGACATCGACCGCCTCGGCACTCAGGTTGGTAAGCACCACACCGGCGGCGGCAGTGTCCCGGTTGCGGAACTGCCTGGGCAGTGCGCTTCTCATGTTCACCGGGTTCTGGACCATGAATTCAGACTCATCAAGTCCGAGCCTGGTGCCGGCCATGGTCACAGCCGTAACCCGGTAGGTAGTCAAGGTATCGGGAAGAGTGAATGTCGCCGTGGCATAGCCCTGATCATCGGTAACAATCATCGGCTCGAAAAAAGCGAGGGGATTGAAATCATCCCGCTCTTCCATTTTGACACCATCGCCGCCCTGCAGAGTTGAGATATCATAGGTAACTGGACGCAGCAGCAACCGCCTGCTGTCATCCCCAAATACCGCCAGGGGAAAATTCCGCGGGTGATAGAAGAACTCCAATGGATTGGGAATATGATAATTGATGAGATCAAGAACCCCCCGGTCTACGGCGAGCAAAGTGACTTCCGCACCGGAAACCGGTTGCCCGTCCTTGCTGACCCGAACCTTCAGCTCAACCTCATCGCCGGGACCATAGGCGCCGACGGCTTCCTCGATGGCGACATCAAGCTCCACCGGGTCGGTGGAGACCAGAACCGAGGTAATGCCGAACAGCCCTCTCGGCTTGCCGAGATCAGGCTTAAAATAATCCGGTTCAATATCCCCCCGGCTGGTATAGCTGGACAGGGCCACGTAAAACACCGGCAGGTACTCTTCCTTCACCTCAATTTCGATTACCTCAGTTCCGCTCTCAAGCTGCAGGACCCGTTCTTCAAGGATGCCGCTCCGTTCGACGGTTAAAAGGTAACGGCCTGCGGGCACCGGGCTCTGGATGAGAATACGTGCCGTTTCGCCGACCTGGTACTCAGGTTTATCCACCACCAATTCGATATCGCTGGGAGTCTGGCTCGCCGTCTGCACCCAACCGCTGCCGGTGGCGTAAAACGCGATGTCAGTCTCATTGCTTCGACCCGCTGGTCCGCTCCGGGTGAATCGCAGGATATATTGACCGGATTCTTCGGGGGTAAACTTCAGATCCGCACTGCCGTCGGCAAGTCTGACCGAACCGCTTCCGACTTCCTCTTCAATCTGCTCCCAGCGGTTATTGAGCCTTCCGTAGAGCCCTTCCTGCTGAACCGACTTCCAGACCCGATGGATCAGGCTCCAGCCGACTTCTCCGGAAGCCTGCAGGGCTTCGCCATCGATGCCGACCAGTTGTACCCTTGCCGTGGCCTCGGCTTTCGTGGGGATGAATCGCGACCACCAGCCCTGAGTACTGCCGCTGACCAGACGCGCTGCGATATATTCGTCATGGGGGTGCACCAGCACCTCAACCCGGCTGGCGATCTCCTGCCGGTCGATATCCTCCACCCTGGTTTCCAGGATATAGCTGTAGGGTTTCGCAGGAACCTCGCTGCCTTCGGTAGCTATACTGATCCGGGCTGAACCCGAAGAGGTGAGACGACCGTTTCCTTCGGCCATTATTCTTTCCGACGCGTATCGGCTGTTTCCGAAAATCCAATCCTCCCATTGGGTTCCCTGGGGACGGAAATTCACCGGACGCCGGGTCCACAGATAGCGGTACTCAGCAGCGGGCAGGTTGCCGCCGGAAAGGTAACTCGCCTCAACCTGGGCATTGATCGATTCCCCCACGAGGATCCGACGGTCATTAATGCTGCTGGTCACCTGGAAAGCCGCTCTGCGGAAGTTCGTTACGTAAAATGAGTGATAACCGGAGGCGATTCTGTCCACTCGGTAACTTATTATATAGTCCCCCGAGTCAAGATCTTCTGGCAATCGAATCCGGTGAGAAAAGCCCCCGGATTCGGAGGTGGTTCCCTCCGAAGACCATACGACCCGACCCCCTCTTCGTGATGTGATGACAACTCGATAATCCCTGCTTTGACTGAAATAGCCTTCTTCGTCGATTGTCCAATGGATACCTCTGAAGGCCAGTTCCTCTCCCGCCTGATACAGGCCCCGGTCGGTGAACATCTGTATAGCGTGTCGGTGGTCGAGAATGCTCGAGGGGCTGGAATATGAGTTTATCCCAAAACGCCAGTGATTCTGGGTACTGGCAACCCGCAGAAGAGCAGTATCATTTCCACTCCGCACCCGGATATTAAGCAAACTGCGGTATCGCCAGCCCTGGTCCAGATCAATCACCGCCAAGCCGGTTTCGTCGGTGGTTCCCGATACGGCATCTTCCTGGTCGGGATAACGAAAAACATCACCCAGCACTTCCACAACTGCGCCGGTTACCGGACTTCCGTCGCTGAGGCGGTTGGCCCAGACCAGTATTTTATTATAAGCCACCCGGACGGTGATGCCGATATCGGTGCGGAATACCAGGAAATCATCACTATCCGTCCGAACCCGCCGGTTATCCGACGACTGAGGGATCGACTCCCAGCGGTAGAGCGCCGCCCCGAATCCGTCGGGATTGAGATACGGACTGATATCCAAGAGCTCGAAGCGAACCTCATCATCAGGGATTTGTGAAAGATCCGCATCAACAAGTTCAATATCCTGATATTGCTCGGAGAGCCCGACCCCTTCTCGGAAGGCCGCCGAGCCAATCCGTACATTTTCCTGATTGCGAAAGCTGTAGGCGATGAGGGGCTCAAACTCACTTTCCAGGTGGAGAATCTCAAGGAGGGAAGTCCGCTGACCGGGCATATTGAAAAAGGGATACGGTCGCGGAATCTCGTAATCCCCAACCCTGGCGCCTTCAGCGATGACCCGGCCGTATACATCTTCAAGGTCGGGAGGAATATTGACGTTTACTACCTGTCCCGGACGGATGTCCGGCATTCCGAATCGAACCGTTGAACCCGACGCTTCAATGGAATCGGGAGTTACCGGTTCTCCATCTACCTGAATCCCCCAGCTCAACCGGGCAGCCCCATCCTCCAACGGGTGGGAAAACCTCAAATACACCGGGTATATATATGAACTGTTGTTCATCGGGAAGTTTCCGGCAGCCGAACTGAACTGCAGTACCCTGAATGGATAGAGGGTCCTGATGCGTGTCACGGATTCTGCCTGGCTTGGTGGAAAGCCTTCAAAAGGAACCGCGCCTTCGGCGATGCTTATATCAACACTCTGGTTCGCCTCAGGGGCTTCGACCAGCGAAATCTGGAGAGCCCGTTCAGTTCGCGAAGACAATTGTTCGGGATAGTCGGGGCGGGAAAAGGTAAACGGGACCTCCCGGTTATTCACCTTGACGCTGATGCTGGGTGATAAAATCTCAGGATCGATATCCTGGTTGAATTCCAGTACGTACTGGGCGGCATACGCCGGTGGGACATTGAAATTTGAAAAATATCGGTTTTCCGGCGTCCCGGGATACAGTTCGATGAGTTCGAGCCGTTCCGGATACAGGCTGAAGGAAAAACTCTGCGGCAGCGTGCCGCCGCCCAGAGATTGAGTTCCGGCTGATACTTCCACCCGATAAACCGGATGCTCGAGCAACGGGACATCCGGTTCAAAGCTGAGCGTTCTGGTACCGTACCAGCGGAAGGTGCCTGGTACCGGTGGTTCTATTCGCAGGATCGGGCTTTCCACGATCGGTTCGCCGAGCTTTGCAATGGGCACCATCGGCTGATTGAACATGACGTAAATTCGAGGCTGCCGGTTCTCGATCGGCATCAATCCCTCTGGACCGAAATCGATTATTTCAACCGACTGATCGCTGATTCCCAGGGTACCTAATTCTGACAGCGCCGCCATCGGATTCACCGAGTAATAGTTGATCGTCGAAGAGGAAAGATCGATGCTCTCCCTGATCAATCGCCCCTCGACAACCCGCTGTCGTTCCGCTGCCTTTATGAGCAGGTTGGCATCACTGATGCTTTCCTCATTCAGCAGATTTCCCTGAACCTCCGACAGGATCGTATCCCTTTCTACCGCTGTCTCCGCTGCGAGGAACTGACCGGAAATGGTATCAGGCGTGCTGTCTGCGCAGGACGAAAGGAGTATCCCGGAAAGGGAAAACAACAGGAACAGCATCCGCATCCCCGAGGAACGCTTACTTCGCCATACGGCCGGAATGCTGGGAACCTGCGCACTTGTCAGGCACCGAGATAGGTTGAGATGCATGGTTGGACCTCCGAAATACGTTTCGTGCTGCGCACGTTCTTTCCCGGGAATGGTATTGGAGTTTCTGGTAACTCTTGTAAAGTGAATAATATCCGCCCGGCGATAGGTGCGCAATATTTTTTCTATGAATACCCTAAAAACGGTGGATTTTCCTCGTCAGGTAATTTCACAACCAGTATATTTATCACACAACGTAATATTCAAGGAGACACCATGAAAGCTCGTGTGATCATCATCACTCTCATTTTCAGCTTGCTGATAAGCCTGGGCCTGTCCGCCCAGGTGCAGCAGAACAGCTTTATCAATCTGCCCGACTCCCCCATCCAGGTATTCGCCGAGGTCGAAACCGGCTTTGTGAAGGTCTTGAGCCACACCTTCCAGTCCGGCGACACCGGCACGAATTTCAACTTCGTAACCCAGGGGGGACAGGAGATTCTCTTTCCCTTCCAGCGGGTCACCCTGGGGGCGAACCTGGGTGACCGTCATCTGATCAGCGCCCTGTATCAGCCGCTGACCATCGAAACCGAGGTGACCTTCCGGGACGATGTGACCATCGACGGGGTACTTTTTGAAAGCGGAACTCCGATGGAAATCAAATATGGATTTCCCTTCTGGCGTTTCACCTACGGCTACGACTTCGTCGCCGATGAAAACCTGGATGTGTACGGCGGCCTGGCCCTGCAGCTGCGCAACGCTTCTATCGTATTTGCCGAAAGGGGCGTGCCAAATGGGGCATCTACTACGGCGACCACAAACCAGAACTTGGGACCGGTGCCGGCCCTGTTCACCGAAGTGGTCTACACCCTTCCCTCGGGTATCGAGCTGAATTTTGAAGCCACCGGGCTGTATGCATCCAGCGCATTGATAAACGGTGCCAACTTCGAATTCGAAGGAAGCATCCTCGATACATCCCTGCGCTTGAGCGTACCCCTGCAGCGGGGCGTATCGACCTTCCTCAACGTCCGCTTCCTGGGAGGAACTGCCGTGGGGGTCAGCGAGTTCCCCGACCGTTTCTGGACCCAGGCCCAGGAAGACTTCACCTCAAACAAACTGGCGACCCTGAGCCTGACAGCGGGGGTCTCCATCCGCTAAACTGTTCCCATGAGGGAACACATTCCCCGCTTGCTGGGGCCGATAAAAGAAATCCTGGATGCCCACCCTGAGGGCATCCGGGAGTTCGACCTGCTGAATGAGCTGCGGCGGCGCGGCATTCCGCCCTTCGCCGCGACCGATAATGCCAAGGGCCCAGAAGTCCCCGGCGACGGGCGACGCCTCCCGGTTGACGAGACCGCCCTCTCCCTCTTCCGCTCCCATTTTTTCCTCTTTCACGTTCTGTATCTGCTGAGAAATGAGCTGCGCGGACGACACGAACTCGACCTGAATATTTTCTGCCTGGATATACGCCTCCGCCCCTGGCAATCCCCGGAGGGAAATTTTCCGGCTGAGGCGGATCCGCTGGAAGGGTATTATCTGGACTGGGACAATTTCGAGGAAATGGATGCGCCGGCAGTAAAACGCCTTCTGTCCGAAGCGTCCCGGCGGATCGAAATCTGGTTTCGCCGGGATGAACATCTTTCGGTTCTGGGATTGAAGGATCCGGTTTCCGATGCGGAGATCAACTCCCGGTACCGGGAGCTTTGCCTGCGGCACCATCCAGATGCCGGAGGAGACGCCGAGACATTCGCGGTGATTCAGTCCGCGGTGGAGGCTTTGCGGATCTGAACCCCGTCCTCGGTACCGATATACACTGCGTTGACCGGCCGGGTGAATAGGCCGTTTTCCACCGTGCCGGGAATGAGGTTCAGCAGTTTTTCCATTTCCGCCGGATCGAATCTTCCTCCGGGCTCAAGGCCCTCCGGGCTTTTGATATCGAGGATCTGATTTCCGCTGTCGGTGATCACCGGCCCAACCTTAGCCCTGGCCATGCGCAGTTGCGCCGAGAATCCCATGGCTTCCAGGCGCCGCTTCACGCTTGATCGGGCTTCGGGTATGATCTCAACCGGAATGGGGAATTGGAGATTCAAGCGCTCCACCAGTTTGCTTTCGTCGACGATTACGTAGAATTTCGCCGCGGCGTACTCCACGATTTTTTCCAGGAGATGAGCCCCTCCGCCGCCTTTGATCAGGCGGTTGCCGGGGTCCACTTCGTCGGCGCCGTCGATGGCCGCATCAAGGCGGCCGGCGATGCGGCTGTCGTTCATGCTGAATACCGGGATACCGTGCTCCTGGCAGAGAGCCTGGGTGCCGAAGCTGGTGGCCACCGCCGAGATGTCCCGGAGGCTGCCTTCCCGCAGCTTCTGGGCCAGTCGTTCGATGGCGAAGTACGCCGTGCTTCCGGTTCCCAATCCCAGCTTCATTCCGGATACCACTACGTCGTCGATGACCTGATATCCGCACAGTTTTTTCGCCGCTTCATTTCCCATTGGCATTGCCATCCTTTTCCAGGGGTATTTGTATCACGAACCGGGTTCCCAGATCCTCGCCGCTGACGCAGTTCATGGTTCCCCCGAGCTGCTGCACCAGATTATAGACGATGTTCAACCCAAGGCCGGTGCCCCCCTGTTCGCGGTTGGTGGTAAAAAAGGGTTCGTAGATCCGTTCGCGGATTTCCGGGGGCATGCCTACCCCGTCGTCCTCGAAAATGATCAGCAAGGTCTTGCCCTGATGCCGTTCATCATCGATCTGGCGGTAAATGATGTCGATGATCCCCTCGCCGGTGGGAAACGCGTGCTTGAGGGCGTTCTGAAGCAGGTTGGTCAATATCTGCCAGATCGTACCGGGATAGGAATATACCTGCAGATTTTCATCCCCCTGCACCCTGATCAGCAGGCCGGGCTTTTGCTTCAGGGTATTGGTGAATGCCACCTCGACATTTTCTATTTCAGAGCGCACGGAGAAGAGGCTGATCTTTTCCTCGTGCTGATCTACGCTGATGCGCTTGAAGCGTTCCAGGAGATCGATGGCCGATCGGAGATTCCGGTCGATGATCTCCTGAGATTCCCTGACATCCTGGATTTTACGGGTCATGGCGGATTTGCTCAGGGTTCCGGCCTCCATTTCGGCCAGCAGCTCTCTGAGCGCACGGTTACCATGCGTATTGGCGGTGAGGCAGTTCCCCATCGGGGTATTGATCTCATGGCTGATGCCTCCCACCAGGCCGCCCAGCGCAGCGAGCTTTTCGGACTCCACCAGCTTCTGGCGGGAAAATTTGAGATCTTCTACGGCCTGCCGAAGTTCCACGGTCCGGGTCTCTACTTGCTGTTCAAGGTTGAGATTCAGTTCATGGAGGCCGTTGAAGGCCCTGCGCATCTGATAGTTAAGAAAAACCGCAACCACCGAGCCGGCAACAATCAGGAACAATACTCCCAGATATGCGTCATATGATCCCACCAGGCCTACGGACTCGGCCTCGGGAAGCAGCTCAATAAAAAAGAACCAGCTTAGCAGTGCTGCAGATAATATCCCCGCGGCGAAGCTCTGCCAGAGATCGGTCCCGATGAGGCCGGCCAGCAGCAGAACGAACATATAAAAATACCCGAGGTTATAAATTTTAAGGATATCCCTTCCGGTGCTGAGGAACACCAGCAGGCTGAAAATAACGAACACCATTGCGATATACAAATAGACCGCCGTCGACAGCTGTCCGGATCGAATCAGAGCGAGGATCACCATCAAGCCGGCAACGAGGAACAACAATAGCCGGGCATCCTGGGTCAGGGTGCCGGTTGACAGGAAAAACACCATCATAAACACCGCGATCAGCACGAGAAATATCAGGCTCAATATAGTCAGGGTCTGAGCCTTTCTGAGGAGATCCAGTGGCTGATCACGGTAAGAATCGGTGAAAAAACCTATGATTTTTCTCATGCTGCTCCCGGCTTATAAAAAAAAACCGCGGATTAGCTCCGCGGCTTTATTCTAATGGAAATGAGTTCCAGTGGTTAATACTTCCCCAGGATTTTTTCCAGACGCCCGGATCCCAGTGTTTTGAGGAATCCCGCAAGCCTCGGGCCCTTCTCCTTACCGATGAGAATCCGGTACAGCAGGGTGAAGAATTCCTTCGGTTCTATGTCCGCGTCACGGGCGATTCCATAAATCCGGTCCTGAAGCTCTTTATCTTCGAAGCCGGTAATTCCGCTGTTCACCAGTTCGCGCAGTGCCGCGACGGCCCGCCGCTGACCGTCTTCGAGGGCAAGGGGGGCTTCATCACCGCTATGAACCTCAAAGCGGAAGTCTTCAGGGGCGTACTCCTGAATCCAGTTCCAGGCACAACGGGCGCGCTCGGCAGCCCGCCGTTCGTCTTCCGCATCGAATGTTCCCGCGTCCCTGGCTTCGGCAATTCCCGGAAATGCATCGATGGCCGCCCGGATGTTTCCGTTATTGATCAGGAGCAGGTTGCATAAGTGGCGAAACGGCAGCTGGATCAGGTCTTCAGGTTTCTTTCCTGCCCGGCGATCGAGGATTTCCGGACTGATCTGGCTGAGCTCGTAAATGCGACCTTCCTTGCCCCGCCGCTTCTCGTTGGCTTCCTCCAGCCCGTAGAACAGGCGCTCGCAGCGGTCATAGTCCTCATATATTTTAATCACGTCGAGATCAAAGCTGATGGCGAACTCGGCATTGGGCCGGGTTCCGGCGAACAGGTAGCGGACGATTTCGCCCTGATAGACTTCCAGCACATCGGAAATGCTCACCACGTTTCCCAGGGATGAACTGATTTTCCCACCCTGGCCTTTGATGCTGATAAAGTCGTACTTGAATGTCACCGGCGCAGGATAGCCGTATACCGCCTGAGAGATCTGCTTTGCGGTGTCGAATGAGCCGCCGGCGCTGTGATGCTCCTTCCCCGCGGGCTCGAAGTCCACCTGTTCGAAGGCCCAACGCATGGGCCAGTCGATGCGCCAGAAGAGCTTCACGCCGGAGCTTTCCCGGAGATCCAGGGTTTCTTCATTGCCGGTATCCAGGCAGCGGTACGTCAGTGCCCACTCGCCGTCCCATGCGGTGATTTCCGTGTTGTCCATATGGGAAAAACTGCTGAACACCGAGACCGGCCACCAGTTTTCCTCCAGCGGGCTCGTGCGATGCTCATCGAGGATGGCGCGGATTTTATCCCGATGCGCCAGGGCTGTCCTGATTCCCTCGGCATACTGCGATGCCCGGTATTTTTCAGCCTGGTAAAGATACTCGGGAGTGACGCCCACCAGGGGGAGAACCGATTCCACCGCGACCTCGTTGGCCCGGGCGTAACTGCCTTCGTTCTCCCAGGGATCCGGCACGTCGACGATGGGCCATCGAAGAAAACCCTTGAGCTTTTCCTGATTGGGCATGTTTTTCGGGATTTTTCGAAATACGTCGTAATCATCCCATGAATAGATAAATCTGGATTTCACACCCCGGTCAAGAAGTGCCCGATGCACAAGATCCACCGAGATTATCTCCCGAAAATTTCCGATGTGAACGGTTCCCGAAGGAGTGATCCCCGAGGCGCAGACATACTGCTCCTTCGCTTCACCGTTCGCATTTCGGCGGCTGCCGATAATCTTCTGCGCATTCTGATCGGCCCAATGGGTCAGGTTTTCATGATAGCTTGCCATAGTGCTGTGGAGTATAGCGAAAAAACCAAGGTGATAAAAGCCGCCCGGTCCTGTTTATATGGACAGGAAATCCAGGGTTTCCCGGGGTTTTTCAGGTGGAACCTCGGGAAATTCGATAAAAAAACTGACACCCTGTCCCAAAGCCGATTTAACCCGAATCTGACCCCTGTAGACTCCCCGGACGATGTTCTGTACCAGGAACAGGCCCAGGCCCGTGCCCCCCTGACCCATCTTCGAGGTGAAGAACGGATCGAATATTTTCCCCAGGGCGGGAGCCGGAATTCCATGACCGTCGTCGGTGTACTCGATTTTCACAATGCCGTCGGACAGGGCTCCCCGGATGCGAATCTCGCCGGCCTCGTTCTCGTCATATCCGTGAATCAGGCTGTTGCTGATCAAATTCGTCAGCAGCTGTTCCAGGGGTCCCGGGTAACTGTTCAGGGCTATGTGCTCATCCACATCATTGATGATGCTGATAGGCCGCCGTTTTACCTTGTGCCTGATGGTACTGATGACTTCATCGGTGACTTCCCTCAGATCGAAATCACGGCGCCTCATGCTTCCCTGGTCAACCGCCACCTGTTTCAGGTCCCTGACCAGATCGGCAGCCCGTTTCACGTTCAGACTCACATGGTCCACGGCCTCGCCCGCGTACTCCACAAATCGATTCAGCTCGTTCCTGGTGAGGGTATTCTCTTCAAGGCGGGTTTCGAACTCACCGATTTTTTCCCGGCAATTACTTACCAGGGTGACGGCGTTTCCCAGGGGAGTGTTCATTTCATGGGATAGTCCGGCGACCAGT
Organism: uncultured Salinispira sp.; assembly: GCA_963966255.1. Classification (GTDB taxonomy): domain Bacteria; phylum Spirochaetota; class Spirochaetia; order DSM-27196; family Salinispiraceae; genus Salinispira. The sequence continues at coordinate 13,246 of CAWZYW010000007.1, forward strand.
CCGCCCAGGGACGCGAGCTTCTCAGCCTGCAGCAGCTGATTATACATGGTGGCGATCCGCTGGTTTCGCTCGGTGATATCGGATGACATAAGGGCCAGCTGCTGTTCCAGCAGGCGCAACTCGTTGTTCCGTCGGAACTCGGGTTTGATGGCATTCCCGGTTCCGTCGAAATGGGCCACCCGCTCCCGAAGAGAGAGCACCGGGGTGACGATGAGAGCCCGCAGGTAATAGTACAGGATAAATGCCAGCCCCAGTGCGAACATCAATGCGATGAACATGCTGGCCAGGAGGATACGGTTGAGCGGCCCCCCCAGCGAGCTCTGATCTACACTTACGCCGAGGTACCAAGGCAGAATGGTTGTGCCGGCGATGGCGAAGTAGCGGTCCCCCGTCCGGAACGTGCGGGTACCCGGCCCGAAGACCCGACTCTCACCTTCGCCGCTCCGGCGGCTGATCTGCTCGTACAACCCTTCTTCGACGGGCTGCAAAATCAGGCCGCGCCGCGGGTGGATCACATAGCTGCCTGACTCGTCGACCACGAATACCTCGTACAGATCCCCGGGCAAACTGGATGTGAGGAAATCGATCCCGAAGCGCTCCAGGTTGAACACGCCCAATAGCGCCCCGATCACCCGACCGTCCTGGATAATCGGGGCGGCAATGCCGATGGACGGCGCCTGGGCCCGGGAGACCGACGCCACGGTTCCGATGGCACTGCCGCCGCTCTCCACGGCCAGGGAAAATGCCGGATAATTGGCTATGCTTTCCCCCTCCATGCGCAGGCTGCCGGATACCAGTACTTCGCCATCGAGATCGGCCAGGACAATATCTTCGAGATATGCCGAGGCCTCCCGGGCGTATCCGAGCAGAAAAAAGGATTGGCGGGTATCCCCCTCTAAAAGGGCCTCGCGAAGATTGTTGTCGAAGGAATAGGCGTTGACGATGGATCGGGTTTTGTCGACCTGCTGCGAAAGGTGCTGGGCATAGGTGCTGCTGAGCGTCGATAGATAGTTCAGCTCCCGCCCGAGCATACTCGAACGGGTTCTGGCAGAAATCACGCCGCCGAGAACGATAAAACTGATCAGAACGGTGGATGCGATCACGATGACCAGTTGACTGTCCAGTTGCCGAAACCAGCTCAGTCGCACGGATTCCTGCGGTCCCGGGGCTATATTCATAAAATAATAGTAGCGTATTTTTTACGCCACCGCAAAACTCATATAATCCAGACTTGATTATACGCCGGCGAAGATTTAGCCTGTGAGAATGAATGCCGATATCCTCGCGATTTTCCTGACCATGTTTATTCTCATCGATCCCCTGGGCGTTTCGGTGGTGTATCTCAGCCTGGTGAACAATGCCGGTCTTGATACGTCCCAGCGCCGGCAGGTGGCATTGCGGGCACCGCTGATAGCCCTCATCGTTCTGACCCTGTTTGTTTTTTTCGGAACCCAGCTCATCAGCGCTCTGGGAATCCTGCCGGGCAGCCTCTACATCGCCGGGGGAATACTGCTGTTTTTTATCGCGACGGATCTGCTCTTCGCCAAACCGAAGCGGACTACCAGGGCGAACCGGAAAGAAGAGGAGGAGTTCGACGGCATGGAAATCGCGATCTTCCCCCTTGCATTGCCTTTGCTGTCCGGACCGGGGGCGATTACGGCGATCCTGATATTCACCTCTGAACAAGGCGGGGCTTTTTCGTTTTCCCTCCTGCTTCTGGGGATCATAGCCCTGGTCCTGGCTCTCGCGTGGCTGTTTATGTTTTCCGGCAACCTTATCCTGCGGATTCTGCATCGGACCGGTGTGACGGTTATCGAACGGATAATGGGCATTCTTCTGGCGGGAATGAGCGTACAGTTCGTCTACGACGGCCTGGTGCGACTGGGCGTTCTGTCATCCGGCGGGTGAAAAAGCGCTGATCAGACGATTTCCGTTACCGGAACCGACTCAAGATATGTTCCCATGGACTGTCGATGAAACAGCTTCATTCGCTCCAGCTCCCGCCGGAGCGAATGCCGGTATTCTTCACCGGGCATCTCTCCCGATTTCGCCCGGACTTCGGCTTCCATGCATCGGGCTGCCAGGGCCTGCGCTCCGAGATTCAATGCTCCGCCCTTCATCGAATGATATATACGATGGGACTCCCGCACATCATCGTTGCGAAACGCCCGATCCAGATTCTCAAGGCTGCGCTCGAACTCCGACAGGGAATCCGCGATAAATCCATCTGCCTTTTCCGAACCGATTTCCCGCTCTATCAGGGCGATATCGAAGGGCTCATTTTCTCCCCAATGGCGCTCGGGAGTTAAGCCCGGGTCGGAACAGGAAGCGATGGTCTCCTCCGCCCCGGTATCCGCCAGCAGGATTTCCCTGAGGCTCTGATAGAGTTCCCTGCGTTTGATCGGCTTCGAGATAAACCTGTTCATCCCGGCTTCCCGTGCGATGTCCACGACGGTTTTCAGGGCTTCAGCGCTCATGCCGATGATGGGAAGGCGATGGCGGTCGTACATGGTCCGAATTTCCCGGGCAGCTTCAAATCCGTCCATGACCGGCATCCTGATATCGAGAATCGCGCAGTCCCAGCGCCCCTCCCGAAGGGCGTCCAAAGCCTGCGCCCCGTCGCCGACCAGAGTAACCCCGCACCCGGTATCGGCGAGATGATGCTCCAGCAGCCGGGCGATGGGCGGATAATCTTCCGCAACCAGAATTCTCAGCCCCCGGAGGTCCAGGTCGATATCTTCGCTGCATCCGATGGCATCCTCAGCCGTCCGGGAGATCCGGAGGGGTACTTCGATGAGGAACTCGCTTCCCCATCCCTTGACACTGCGCAAGGTTAGGGATCCATCCATCATCCGCACCAGATTCAATGCGATGGCCATACCGAGGCCCGAGCCTCCGTATTGCCGCGATACCTGACGGTCCTCCTGAATGAACTTCGTGAAGACCGCCCGCTGTCGTGCCGGCTCGATGCCGATACCGCTGTCGCACACCCGAAAGGCCAGGCGGAGTTCCCCGTCGACGGGCTCCGCGAGGAGTACCTCGGTCAATACACCGCCTGAGTCGGTGAACTTCACGGCATTCAGCAGCAGGTTCAGAATAATCTGCCGGAGTCGTACCGGATCGCCCACAAGGGCATCGGGAACCGCGGAATCAATGCGAATGTGCAAATAAATGTCTTTTGCAAGAACTGAATCCCTCAGAACCGATGCCAGGCGCCGGAGCTCCGAAGAGAGTGAAAAGGGACGCGAATCCAATTGCACGACGCCCTGCTCGATCTTTGCGATATCGAGAATATTATCCAGAAGATCGAGCAGCAATTCC
>CAWZYW010000008.1:0-16511 GCA_963966255.1 uncultured Salinispira sp.
CACCCGGGGCCTTGGCGCCGGCCGTTTCGAACGGCGTTCCTGCTCGGCAGCGACAAATTCACCGATGTTTCCCTCTTTGATAAGGTTCATGGTCCTCAGCCCCGCGAAGGCATCGGCGCAGTACACCACCGGAGCATCGAGCAGCTTCGCGCAGGTATCCCAGACGTATGACGGCGTCAAAGCCGCGCCGCCCAGGAGTACCGGGATATCGATCTTCCTCCGATTAAGCTCCTCCAGGTTTTCCTTCATGATAATCGTCGATTTCACCAGCAGGCCGCTCATCCCGATGGCATCCGCCCCGACCTCCTGGGCCTTGCGGATAATCGCATCGATCTCACACTTGATGCCCAGGTTGTACACCTTGTAGCCGTTGTTGCTCAGAATAATATCCACCAGATTCTTGCCGATATCGTGGACATCTCCCCGGACGGTGGCCAGAACGATGCTTTTCTGTTCGCTGGTTTCCGACTTTTCCATATAGGGCTCCAGGATATCCACCGAGTACTTCATAACCTCCGCGGACTGGAGCACAAAGGGCAACTGCATCTTGCCCTCGCCGAAAAGCTTTCCCACAACCTTCATGGCGGGGATTAGCATCTCATTGATGATATGGATGGGCCCGTGGTCCTCCAGGGCAGATTCCAGCATCTCCTTCATATTTCCCTTGGAACCCTGGATGACCTTCTTACCGATGCGCTCTCCCAGGGGAAGGCTTTCGTCATCCCCGGAGTCACCGGCGGCGAGCTCGCCGCTACGGCCTGAAAAATACGCGATAAACTGAAACAGGGCATTGTCTCCGTCGGGTGCTTCGTCGGAACGGTCCATGCGGTTGTAGATCAGATTCCGCGCGACCTCCACATCCCGATCGCTCAGATTGGCCAGAGGTACGATGTGCCGGAGATTCACGATCGCCATGTCCAGCCCGGCCTCGACGGCGTCGGCCAGGAACACCGAATTGAGAACACGCCGGCTGGCGGGGTTCAAACCGAAACTGACGTTGCTCAGCCCGAGCACCGTATATACCCCGGGTATTTCCGCCTTGATACGACGGATCCCCTCCATGGTCGCCATGGCCGATTCGGTCATGCTGTCGTCGCCTGAGCCCAGGGTGAAAGTCAGCGGATCGAAAATGAGATCGGAGGCATTCAAACCGTGACGATTCACCGCGATATCGTAAATCCGTTTCGCGATCGATAGCTTCTTTTCGGGATCACGGGCCATGCCGTCTTCGTCGATGGTCAGGGCGATGAGGGCCGCACCGTAGCGTTTCGCAAGCCGGCAGACCTTGTCCGCCCGGCCCTCCCCGTCCTCCAGGTTTATCGAATTGATGATGGCGCGGCCACCGTACATCTGGAGGGCCGCCTCCATCACCGGCAGCTCGGTGCTGTCGATAACCAGCGGCAGGGGAACCTGGGTAACCATGCGCCGGAGGGTCTGGCTCATATCCCGTACCTCGTCGCGGCCAGTATAGGCCACGCAGAGATCAAGGGCGTGAACTCCGCTTTGCACCTGCTCCCGGGCCACGTCGACCAGTGCGTCCCAATTCTCCTCCAACAGCAGCTCCCGGAACTTCTTCGATCCGTTGGTGTTGGTTCTCTCCCCGATAAAAAACGCCGACTGATCCTGGGAGAGGCTTTGAGCGGAAAACAAGCCAGCCACCGATGGAGGGAATTCCGGCGTCCGTTCGGCGGGACCCCAGTGGGGATCAGTGCTCCGTCGCGACTGGATGTCATCGTACAGCGCCTTGATAAAAGCAGGATTAGTACCGCAGCAGCCCCCAACGATGGAGACCCCGTCTTCGGCGATAAAGCCGGTCATATCCCGCACGAAATCTTCAACCGCCAGGGTGTAGACCAGTTCGCCGTTCACATTCTGGGGAAGCCCGGCGTTAGGATACACCGACATGGGAAGCGGGCTGATCGACGAGAGCTGTCGTACGTAATTTTTCATATCTTCAGGACCGGTGGCGCAATTCATACCGAGGGTATCGATGCCCAGGGGAGCGATGGCGGCGAATACCGCCGGCACCTCGCTGCCGACCAGCAGCGTGCCGGTGGTCTCAACCGTAAACGAGACCATTATCGGAACGTCCAGGCCCAGGGAATCCATTTCATCCTGTGCAGCGACCACTGCGCATTTAATCTGGAGGGGATCCTGGCAGGTCTCAATGAGAAGTGCATCGGCCCCGCCCTCAAGCAGGCCGCCGGCATGGTCCCGGTAGGAGGCGTACATTTCCGCCCAGTCAGTCTGATTCAGGCTGATCAACTTGGTTCCCGGCCCCATTGAGCCCGCAACATAGCGGGGCTTTCCCGGTACTGCCGACTGCCAGGCATCCGCCGCTGACCGGGCGATCTGGGCTGAGAGGCGGCTCAATTCCCGAGCCCTTTCGGCAATGCCGTACTCCGCGAGGACGATGGCATTTGAGCCGAAGCTGTTGGTTTCAACGATATCGCTACCGGCGGCAAAGTAATTCTCATGGATCTGCCGAATTTTCTCCGGCATGCTGATATTGAGGATCTCGCTGCAACCGAGCAGCCCCTGGTAGTCATCTTCGCTGGGATCGAGCTCATGGAGCTGTGTACCCATTGCGCCGTCAAATATCAGAATATCCGAATGGATTCTCTCTCTAAATTTCATGGACCAACCCCTCCTGGGGAAATTCATATCAATATATCGCGATATTTCGTTGTATACAAGCACCGCGTCCTGTTCAGCGCGGCAGACAATCACCGGCCTTGCCGCTTCGAACGATCCGTTTCCGGATACGAACACGCTGTGCATCCAGGTCGGAGAATAGTTCCCGGCTGGACAGACCAAGATTCATTACGTATAAATATGAAGTGCTCCGAAAACAGCTGATTTTTCTGGTGTATATCCCTTTGTTGCCGCCGTTTAACACCGGTTTTTCGGTTCGGCGCCGATATCTTTCCCGAACTGATTCCTGGCAAAGGAATTAGTCGGGGAATATCAGCTGTTTTCGGAGCACGTAGCACAGCATACGTGACTATTAGCATCAGGTACAGCCGCTGGGGAGGAAAGCGTGAAAGATCCGCGAAGAATCATCTGCATCCATGGATACGGCGTAAGGAGTTTTTTCTGGACGCCGATCAAGCTCAGGCTTGAGCGCTATTTCGAGCAGGTGATCACTCCTGATCTCCACATGGAGGATATACCCAGCGCCATCTCAGAGGTGGAAGAACTGGCGCGGATCCACGCCAGAGAGTCGGGGCAGCCGGTGATCCTTTTCGGGCACAGCCTGGGGGGAATCCTCTCGGCTATGGCAGGGATGAGATTGGAAGAAGGTGACATCGACAGCCTGATTATCATGGCCTCACCCTATGGGGAGCGCAGGAAGGGAATGAATCCCGTGCTCAAATTGCTGCTCAAATACCGGCTGATCCCAGGGTGGATGGTTCGCTCGCAGTTCTTCGGGAAAGCCACCCCGGAGCATATCAAGAAGGAATTATTCGACAATGCGGTCCCCGAATCCCTTTCTATCCAGGAAGCGGTGGCGAAACCAAAGTGGTTCCATACCGATGAGCTGAAGCTGCCGGTGCTCCACCGGGTTCTGGGATTGGCCAGTGAAGCGGACCGCATAGTCGCCGCCCGGGAAACCCAGCAGTTTACCGAGGCCCTGGGTGGAGAATTTTACCGCTTTCCCCAAGCCCTCGACATTGGTCATGATGATTTCACGGTTTTCGAGCCGGCCATAGATCATGTCCTGCGGATCATCGTCCCCTTCCTGGGCCTTGAACTGTCGGAAGGAGACCGCGGTTCGAAGGCCCATGAGGATCTTATCGATGGTGATGACGCCGAGTCCCTGGTTATGGATTAACCATTTCCGGTGAAATCAGCGGGGGATCAGTGCCAGGGAGAAAACCGGAACAAAGGTAATTATCAGCACAACAATAAACTGCAGCAGCAGAAAGGGCAGGATGCTCCGATAGACCTCCGGGAGTCCTTTGCCGAAGCGGTATGAGCTGAGGAACAAATTCAAGCCCACCGGCGGAGTGATAAAGCCCAGTTCGAGATTGGCCAGGAAAATTATGCCCATGTGAATCGGATGGATGCCGAATACCGGGGCCAACGGAGCAATCAGGGGCACCACCACGAATATCGCCGAATAGATATCCATCAGAGTGCCGGTGATCAGCAGTGCCAGGTTCAACAGGAGCAGAAAAACAATCCGGCTGCTTACCTGATCCTGAACGAAGGCCGCCAGGGATTGGGGGATCTGGGCGTCTATGATAAAGGTGCTGAGTCCCTTTGCGAGCATGAGTATGATCAAAACGCCGCCGATGACCCGCATGCTCTTGAGCACCACCAGGAAGAGCTTGCGGCCGTGCAGATCCTTCTTGATAAATACCTCAACCACCAGGGTGTAGATCAGCATGATCGCCGAGGTTTCCAGCAGGGTGGCAACCCCTGTGAAATACAGTAGCAGCGTAAACACCGGTATCATGAGCTCCCAGGCGGCCTCTTTAATTGCCGATAGCGCTCGGCGTAAAGCTTTAAGGAACCGACGAAACTCAAAGGCCTTCCGCGCTGTCTGCGCTTTCCTGGCCTTCTGGGATTTCATGGCTATGCCGATGCCGAAGGCGCTGCGGCTGAGTATCATAATCGCACCGGGAATGAGTCCGGCGAGAAACAGATGGCGGATATTAACGCCGGCCACCGATCCGTACAGTATTATCGCCAGGCTCGGGGGAAACAGTAGCCCGATGCTGCCGGAGCTGGTCAGTACGCCGACGGTAAATCGTTCGCTATAACGCCCGCTGCCATGCAGTACGGCGTACAGAAGCCCTCCCAAGGCCAGGATGGTCACTCCGCTGGCACCGGTGAAGGTTGTAAAAACGGCTGAGACCAGAATTGCCGCAAGCACCATGCCCCCGGGCATCCACCCGAAGAGTGACAAAAATACTTCTATGAAACGTTCGCTGGCTTTCCCCTCGGACAACAGGAACCCGGTCAGGGTGAACAGGGCGATGGCGGGAATTGCCGAATTGCCAAGCACGGTATATCCGTCGTACATGATGATACCCGGCCCCACGCCCCCGCGGAGAAACAACAGGGTTGCCGCACCGCCGAGAACCATGTAAAGCGGCAGGCCCAGGGGGGTCATCGCGATGAGCAGCACAACCAGAAAGGGGATCAGCGGCGGCACCAGGGTGTACCACAGGGAGTCCAGGCTGAAAACAAATTCAGGAATGCTCTGCAGTGTTGTGAAGGTGATATTGATCAGCGACGGCAGGGAGATGATCATCCCGAGAATCGCGGCGATGAGATGAGTCCACCATTTCTCAGTCCGGGTGATGCGCCGCAGCCAATGATAGAGTATCCCGGCAAAACCGATTGGAATAAACGCGATAAAAGCCTGGATGGGGATGAACCAGACCGATTCACCGGCGAACGCCACCAGGAGCATCTCCAGGCTGCCGAGGATAAACTGGATGAGAATAAAGGTTCCGGCCAGGTTCCTGAAAGCCACCAGGATGCCGACCCATTTCTCATCGCGCTTCTCGATGCCAAGGCTGAGGCTCAGGTGTTCGTTGTGGCTTTCGGTATAGCTGCCGGCCAGGGCGGTCAGCATGACCACGAAGTGGAATACCAGCTCATTCTGATACGGTAGATCCGATCCGCCCAGAAGCCGAACCAGCCATGCCAGCACCGGCACTGCCGCAAGGAGGGCGTACCATAACAGCCCGAAGCCCGATTCGAAGTTCTCAAGGATGTTGCGCCGCGTGGCGGGTTTTGTCTCGTTTTGCCTCATTTATCGTCGGTATTCTTCCAGCTTCCGATATACTTCATCCATAAATTCGTTATCGAGAAAGTCGGACTCGATTCTGCTGGCCTGCTCTTCGAAGACCGCGTACCATGCCTCGCGCTGGGCATTATTGGGAATGTTGACTTCCAGGCCGTTTTGCTCCATAAGCTCAAGGGCATCGGCTTCAAGGCTCGAGAGTTCTCCGGCGATTTCTTCCCCGATCGCCACCGCCGCCGCCTTGAGTTCCTCGTGATACTGGCGTGGTATGCGGTTCCAGGCCCTGGAGTCCAGCAGGATGTTGCCTAAAAACGGCGCAATGGGGATTTCCAGCATCTGGTCGGCTACTCCGAACCACTGATATCCGGCTACGCCCAGAGGGGAGTAAATTACCGCTTCAACCAGTCCGGAATTCAGCGCGCTGAGAATCTCCGGAGAAGCCACCGGCACGGGCTGCATACCCATATTCCTGAACACGCCGTTAATCTCCTCCGGGAGGGTACCGGAGGATATCTTTACGCCGTCGAGGTCCCGGGGTTCCAGCACCGGCACCGTAGAGAAGATGTTTATCCACCCGGCATTGGACCAGGCGAGAATCTCATATCCGTATCCGGCGAAGAGGCCGTTTAAATCATCCTCCATCTCCCCGAGGATGTAGTTGACCTCGTCGCTGCTTTCAAGAATGCCGGGGAAGGACATCCCCATGGTTTCAGGGACAATCGTGGCAAGTCCAGCGGTAGTCAGTACCGCGCCCTGGATCTGGCCCAGACGCATTTTCCGGATGCTGTCTTCCTCGTTGCCGGCAACGCCGCCGTGAAAAATGGTCAGGCGTACCCGGCCGTTTGTGATCTGAGCCCATTCGGCAGCCAGGCGCTCCAATCCCTGTCCCCAGGGTGTGGATCGGGGGGCCAGGGACGCGATTTTTATCACCTGAGCGCTCAGAGGAACGGTGATGGAAACTATCAGTAGAACAAGAAGCAGAATGCGGCGATTCATGAAATTACTCCTTTGAAAGCCTTTGGGCAGTACATCCGCAGCGGTACTACCAATATAGTCTCATCCGTCGCGGAAAACCGGAGCAAGTCCGGTAGACTGTCATATAAAGAAATCCCCTATATGGTCGAGATACCATCGGGCCTGTTGTCGGCTGAGGGTATTCATCAACCGCAGTTCGGGAAAATCGTCGGGATCGATAGCCAGTGCTGCGTTCATCAATTCGATAAACCAATCGAGATCCTGAGCGGGAAGGGCCACGCTGGTTGCCAGGCTTAAATAGGGCGAGGCCGAACGGCCCTGCTGGATCTCCACCGCCCGAGAAAATGAATTAACTGCCTTTTCCCTGCTTCCCCCCATACCCTCAGGTATGGACGCGTATACCTGGATCAGGAGCTCATGGATCGCTCCGTTGTCGAATTCCGGCTCGATTTGCGAGGCCCGCTCCAGTAACGCCAGCACCGAAGGTATGCGGAACGCCAGCGCCAGATCGAAGGAGTCGATGGAGACCGCCCCGAACCATCCGGCACCGAGCCAGTAGGCATACGCCACATCTTCGGAGTCCAGTTTATAAAGCATTTCTTCAAGTTCGGGGATCTCCCCGTCCGCCGACCCGGCTGGGTCCGTGCTGCCTTCCAGGGCTGCGGCAAATCCCGGATACCTGCCGTCGAGATATTCGAGCATAAAATCCTTTCCCCTGAGATACAGGTTTTTCGCCCGTTCGAGGTATTCGATCCGCTCGTCATAGCGCTCCAGGGGCAGGTACAGGGCCGGTGTCTGGAGAAATGCATTGGCGTACATGACATACAGGCTGCCGGTGGTCAGGGTCAGTCCCGGGTGGCCGGGATTTTCCGCCAGAAGGGTCTCGTACAGTTTGATAGCGAACGGCAGGGCATCGCCTACCAGCTGGGGATCGTTTTCCTCGAGGAACACCGAAGCGCTGCCGTCGCCGGTCAGGGCATCGGAAACCATTTCGATGGCATAATCCTGAATCGAGCAAGCGCCGAGGAGAAGAAAAGCGGCTGGGAGCGCCAGAAAGGTCATCAGAAGCGCGTGACCGCCCGATCGCCGACTCCGGTATGTATTGAGCATCTAATCCTCCTTCTTTTCCTCTACATTGCCTTCCACCGCTTCGCTCGCCGCTGCATTGGCGGCAGATCCGGGGCCCGCATAGTAATTTCGGTAACCTTCCCGGAGAGCTGACCAGCTCCATCGCTCGGGTACCGGATCATTGCCTCCGGAGAACCAGCCCCAGCAGCGGAATATTCTGGCGATGGCCATGGCTCCGCCCCGGAAGACACCGTGACGCATAATAGAATCAAGCCCGTATTGGGAACAACTGGGATGGTAACGGCATGAACGGGGCAACAGGGGGGAGATCACTGCGCGATATATGCGGATCGGCGCGGCCGCGATATGCCGGAATGCACGCTGAATCGGATGTACCGCATCTTTCACAAGCTAAAAGCCTCCCCGTATGATACAGTATAACGACATAAATGAACCAGCAGGAAGTTAATTTATGAATCTTCAATGGAACCGTTTTACCCCCATGGACTCCGGTAAGGAAGTGCCCAGCATCGTGATGGCCCACGGTTTCGGCGCGAATATGGATGACCTGACTTCCCTTTCTGTAGAAAGCGAGATTCAGGCGAACTGGCTATTCCCCCAGGCGCCGATCCCCCTGCAGCCCGGAAGCTATGCCTGGTTCCCATCCGACCGGGAATCCCTGGAGGCCGTGTTCGCCGGAGCCTACTTCTCCCGGATCGAAGAAATGGAAGTGCCGGAGCTCGACCGCCGAAGCGACGAGTTGATGCAAGATCTTCGGGAAATGGGGATTGATATAAAAAACTGCTTCCTCGGCGGTTTCAGCCAGGGATCCATGCTGGCCGTGAGAACCTGGTTGCGACATCGCGCTGATGCAGCGGGACTGATCATCCTGTCAGGGTCATTAATAGCCCGGGAAAGCAGCGCTGACCTGGCCGGGCAAGCTCCGAAAATTCCCGTGTTTCAAAGCCACGGGACCATGGATCCGGTACTCCCCTTTTCCGGCGCGCAGGCCCTCAGGGAAATGCTGGAATCCCGGGGACTGGATGTTGATTTCCATGCTTTCCCCGGACAACACGGAGTACCCCCGGAAATATGCCGGGATATGGGACGCTTTATTTCCGGTCAGACTCGCCAAGATCGATAAACCAGTTTCCCCCGCGCTCAGCTAATTCGATGCTTCGGTAGAGCGTGCCGTTATTTTCATCCAGCCCCAAAACGTCCCAGGCAGGTACAAAGTCCCCTACAGGAAGCAATACCAGCAGACTGTCTCCCCGGGAGAAAAGTGTTTCGTCATCGAGGATATCAACCCCCCAGATGTTCGACCGGGAAGGGCTGATGAACAAATACCAGATATCGTCCGAACTCGTATTGGTCAGTACCAGTTCGGCCACCGGCCAATCAACGCCGGCTTGTTCAAAATGTTCAAGACCGATGGAAACGAAGGTCTCACGTCCTTCCTCCACCTCTACCGCGGGAATGCCGAAGGCATCACCGCTTGCATCGATGGCGAGAAAATCGAAGTAATTCCGCCGTTCGGGGTGGTGAACGAAAAAACTCAGCACCTCGCCGTCCCGAAGCCAGCCCCGGCTGCCGAGAATATCGGGCCCCCACTGGTCACTGTCTCCGGGAGAATAGAACAGATGGCGGATATCATAGCCGGTCTGATTGACGAAACTGATGCGGCTCAGGTCATCGGGCCGCTGAGCGCTCAGCGCCATTCCGGACGCCAATACCGCGAGCAGGACCAGGGCGAACCGGAGCTTAGGGAGCATCATCCACCCCAGTCCCGGGACCGATCAGCTCGGGATCGCCGAGAAAGCGGGGTTGCCGCTTGAGAATGTGCACATCGAGGATGGCTTTCACCCGGGCGAGCACTTCCCGGGCCAATACCGATGCGCCGGCATAGCCCCCGACTGCTTCGGCGTTGAAGCCATAGGCCTCGATGCCGGCGCTATCTGCGATGTAGACCGCCCGTTCGTTGTGAAAGCGCTGGGAAATTACGATTACGCGGTCCTGACCGAAGACTTTGTTCGCCCGTATCACCGAGTCCAGGGTGGAGAAGCCGGCATAATCCAGGACGATGCGGTCCTCGGGCACTCCGCGACGCACTAATTCATTTTGCATGTATATCGGTTCGTTATAGTAGCGGCTGCTGTTGTCTCCGCTGGCGAGGATGTATTCGATGCGGCCCAGAAGGAACAACTGCACCGCCGCATCAATACGATGGCGGAAAAACTCACTTTCGGTGCCGCGCCTTGTTCGGGGACTGGTTCCCAGCAGCAGACCGACCCGGGAAACGGGCAGGTCTTCGGCACGGTCGTAGAGGCGGCCTCTGCTTTGGTTGCTGACGCTGCTATATGAAAATACCAGGGCGAGGAGGAGCACCGGGATGCTGATGGCGACAATTCTGGAAGCTATTCGGAGCACCTTCATGATATCGGACTGGGATTATAGAGAGATAAGGGGAAAATAAAAACCCCCGGCTTCGTACCGGGGGTTTTATTAATCAAGGATGGAAAAGATCAGTTCCGTGCGGAATCGCGAAGCTGCTGAATCACGTCCAGTGCCTTGAAGCGTACGGTCTGGATATAATTCCCGCCTACCACATCGATAAGTGCGGTGAGGATTTCCGGATTGGCGATGCCGTCTTCGGTCCTCATGAGTTTTTCCATGGAGAGCAGGCAGGCGAAAGCCAGGTTGTTATCGGGATTCACCCGGGCGGTATTGCGCTCGAGCACGTCAGCGAGGTAAATGGCTGTGCGCTGATTGCTGTTATCCCCGATAACTCCCAGTGCATAGACCGCCTCGGAAAGGACCATGGGCTCTGGATCGTCTTTGACGACCTGGAACAGAATATCCTGAGCCACCGGGCCGCCGACCTACCCGAGGAGGGCCACTGCCTGTCGGCGCACTTCGGGAAAGTCGTTCACGATCCGTCCGCCGGAGCGTACGGTGGAAGTAACTCCCTCGCCGGCCAGAGATTCCAGAACCGCGACGATCTCCGCATCCGATGCGGTCACGCTGCCTTCATCCAGCATCTGCTGTATTGTCAAAAGCGCCAGGAGCTTATTCTCCCGGTTATCAGACGTGGCCTGAGAACGCAGTAACTGCACTTCAATATCAGTGCTGAGGTAGAGTTCTTCGATAGTCAGGGATCCGGTATCCTCGTCCTGAGCGGAAAGCCCGACGGTAACCAAGAGAAGAACCAGGGCGAATATCGCGATAACCCGATTATACTTCATAGCACGCTCCTTGTGTCTTTGCTCCAATAGGTTCTATGGCTATTGTAGATTATTAGTTCTCTATTTTCCACTTATTCTCGCCTAACTCGTTCTCAATCAGGCGGAGCCGGTAAACCGTAACCCGCTGATCCCGGATGAGCATGATTGCCTCCACCTGATCTTCTTCGATAAACACCAGGTCATCCAGGCGGAGATTGGCCCGGCTGGGCACTACCACATGGATGAAGAAATCGAACAGGCTCTCCAGGACAATGCCGTTGTTCTGCAGCCTCCCGGACTGGGAAAGCTCAGCAAGCACCTCGGGATCGCGGTACTTCTCAACATACTCATCGGTGAGATATTCCAACCAGCGATCGTATTCCTCAGCCCGAATCAGGGAATTCAATTCGAGAATGACTTCCTCAACCGCCTGGAAGGTCTCTTCGAAGATCTCTTCGGTGACTACGAACTCTTCTTCCTCCTGAGCCTCGGGTTCGGGTTCGGGCTCAGATTCCATTTCCGGCTCCACCGCCTCTTGGGCGACGGGGTCTTCGGGTTCTCCCACGGGATCGGTTGTCTGGCATGAGGTAAATGCAAACGCGACGATCGCAATAAGAAAAATGACCCTTTTAATAATAATCGGTACCATATACTATGATGATAGCGACTTTATTTCTTTTTTGTCAAACACTGTTAGTAAAAAGACCCCCATGGTATAAACTATGGCATTGGAGGAAACACTGAGCGCATGTCTTCACCGATAGACGTCATCAGGCTTATTTCCGGATACCTGAAAACTCATAAAAACCCCCTGATCAGCTATTCACAGCTGCTGGCCTACGCCGAGCGCTATCTGCAGCAGAATGAACAGGACAATACTAATCTGGAGGACCTGAGGAGGGATACCCACCGGGTTCTGTCCCATCACCTGCGTTCACTGGAACAGAAGGGCCGCATCGAGATCCAGCGCAGCGACGATCAGCCGGTCAGCATTTTTTTCGAAGAATATTTCCACGAACGCATTGGCGAATACTACGCCAAGTGCCTTGAAGATCCCCAGAAGCCCCTGGCTACCGAAGAAAACCTGGGACTCGAGGTTCCCGAAGAAAGAATCAATGCCATCGATATCAAAAAGAATTTCGTGGAATGGCTCAATGACGAACGGGAGAAAATCCGGATCATCCGCCTTTTGTTCCCCGCGGGCATAAACAGCCTCATAGCCACCAGCGCCTTATTGAAAAAAGAGATGATCACCGCCTCGATTCAAAAGATCCGGCAATACCTGCACCACCAGCGAAACGCCACTTACATATCCCAGAAGTTGATCCCGATTTTCAAAGGCCGGGAGGTGGCCGTCAAGGATCTGATGCGATTGATCACCCAATCCGCCGATGCGGCAGCCCGGACGGTGCTGGAGGCCTCAGATTTCTCCTTCCAGGTATGGACCCAGCTGTCCACCTTTATCATCAAGGAATACGAGTCCAAAACGGACAAGATGGAAGAAGAACAAAATTACTGCCAGGCGGCTTACCTCATCGGGTACTACTGCGTATACTACAAAGGCCGGGAACAGAAGAAAAAAGATCAGGCCGGTGCGCTGAAGGTCCTGGTAAACACCCTGAAAAAGCCTCCATACGCCTTTACCATCAGCGAAATCCAGAATTTAAAAGACGACAAAGGCATCCCCTTGCTGAAAAAGTTCAGCAAGGAATCCCTGATGGAATTTATCCAGAAGGAAACCGAAACTCCAGAAGGCGCTGACCTGCCTCCCCTCTTGAGCCTGAAGCTGCCCAACAACAGCCTGGTCTATATTTACCGCAGTTCCGTAGCCAAGGTACTAGAAAACCAGCGCGCCCGGGCAAGCAAGTCGTTCAGGGAGTTCTATAAAAACAGCTGGTATTCGGCATTGATGGAGAATGATGAGCTGATCACCATGACCAGCGATGAGGAATTCCAGAAACATATCTACAACCGCCTCAGGGAGCGCTTTCCCCTGCTCTTCACCCTCCTGCGTTTCGAACTACTCTATCTGATGACTCAGGAGAAGGGAAACAGCGATGAGGTGAAGCAGGCCTGTATGCGCTACCTGGATTTGCCCAGCGAGCGCATCCGGGAAATCGATGACATTCTCGAACTCGACCGGAAAAAGATCCTCCAGGACGCGAGGATACTGCTGCCGTTCTGGATGTCCATTCCCATTCTGAGAGGAATCGTGCATCTGTTCCGGCGAATTTTCCTGGGACGGGATTTCGTCGAGCGTTATCACGCAGAACGCTTCGATCACGAAGCCCAAAAGAGCCTGAAGAAGAAGAAAAAGACCGCGGTGGAAGCCACCACCAAACAGTTCGGCACGGTCAGCGGAGGCGGCGACGCAGCAGCAGTCCGCGCCAGGGAAGCAGCCCTCGATACTGGGGAATCCCAGGGTAAACCGACTACAGCGAAAGCTCAGAAAGCGGACTTCAAAAAGCAGGTACAGCGCCTGGAGCCGGAATTCCTGGAACGGGGAAAAAGCCTGGAAATGACCATGCGGGCGCTGATTGATAAATGGAATCCCATTCTGGACGAAGCGAAGCGGAAAGACCTGGTGGAGGACGTCAATTCGATGTGCCGGGATTTCATCCGGGGACTGAAAATATCCTATCGCAAGCCGCCGCCGAGCGCCGATGCGATCCGGGAAATGGCCAAGCGCCTGGCGGGAAACGACACATTCAGCCGGATCCGCGAACGGAATTATCTTGAGCAGTATATACAGCTCTATTTTCTGAAGCTGCTCGGACGCTGACGCCTTGGTGCAGCTCTCCCGAAACCCGGCGACCGCTATGGCCGCGGATGCCCGTTCATCCCTATTTTCTCAGTACCAAGACAGATCCAAGGCAGGACAAAGGTCAGGCCAGCACTTCCTTTATCGAGATCTCACCCATGAAGCTCAGTTCGCGGGCGCAAGCGTTGAAAAGTTTCATGCATTGGATCGAATCATCCACTGCCCGATGGGCGTTGTTCAGGGGAAACTTCAGGAATCCCGCGAGATTCTGCAGGGAATAGCTCTTCTGCCCGGGGAAAGCGCGTTTCGCCAATTGCTGGGTATCTATCAGCAGATTCTGGACATCACCTCGACCGCTGCCCGCAAGGGCCGCTCGAAGGAACCCCATATCGAAGCTGGCATTATGGGCCACCAGGATGCTGTCTCCGATGAACTCGAGAAAGGGATCAAGGACAACTTCCACCCGGGGCTTATCGGCCACCATGTCACCTGATATTCCGGTGATCCTGACCGAATCCTCGGGAATGGGAATTTCTGGGTTCACCAGCTCGCCGAAGGTCCCGAGGATCGCATCCCCTCTGAATTTCACCGCGCCGAATTCCACGATGCGGTCGCTGCCCGAATGCAGGCCGGTGGTCTCAAAGTCAAAGGCGGTAAAAACCGCGTCTGCTACCGATGTATTCATGTCCATAATTCACTACCTATCACGAAGCCGCGGGCTCGGTAAAGAGCCGCGCCGAATCGATGCGGAACCAGACCATGGTAATGATGATGGTGATAAAATCCGCCGCGGGGAAGGCCCAAGCCATCAGGGGGATTCCGCCTATGGCCGCGAAGATCACCACCATGGGCAGGAGAAGGATAAACTGCCGGCTTGTCGAGAGGAAGAACGCGGGGAGCATCTTCCCCAGGGCCTGGAAATACGCCGCGCCGACGATCTGCAGCGGCACCAGCGCGACCATAAGGAACACCACCCTCAAAAAGTAGGTGCCGCGCTCGATAAAATCCGGATCGCTGCCGAACGCCCGCATCAGGGCTCCGGGGAAAAGCATAAACATGGCAAACGCCAGCGTCGCGATGATCATCCCCCGGCGGAAAGCGGTGTTCACCACCTCTTTCACCCGGTGGAACAGCCGGGCGCCGTAATTATATCCGGCGATGGGCTGCATGCCCTGTACCAGGCCGAACAGGGGCATAAGCGAAAACATCATCAGTCGGTTGATGACTCCCATGACAGCGATCATGGTTCCCGGCGCGTCGGAATAACTGCGGATGAGATTATTGACCACGATCAGGAATGCTGAAGTGCCGATTTGACGAACAAAGGTCGCGACCCCGAGACCGCTGATTTCTTTCACCAGGTCTATCCGCGGGACAAGATAGCGAAGCTTGATATGGTAATTACTGCGCCTGCTCAGCAGATAGCGATAGCCCAGAATGAAGTTCAGAGTTTGTCCGGTGATCGTCGCGAGGGCTGCCCCCTGAACGCCCCAATCGAACACAAAAATATAGATCGGATCCAGAATGAGATTGGTGATGGCCCCGGTCATCATGATGATCATGCTCATCCTGGCATTGCCCTCGGCCCGGATGAAGTTGTTGGCGGTCATGGCCATGCTCAGGGGGATGAATCCGAACAGGACGATTCGGGCATAATCCCGGGCGAGCGGGAGGGTCCCCTCGGTAGCCCCGACGAAGATCAGGACCTCATCGAGAAAGATCTGCAGCAGGGAAAAGGTGATCAAGCCGAGAATCAGAACGAAAACCATGGCCGTACCCAGGGTACGGTCAGCGTCTTCCCGGCGTCCGGCCCCGAGGAATCGGGATGCCATGGATGCGCCGCCGACGCCGAACATCAGTCCCACCGCCCCGATGAGCATCTGTATGGGAAAAGCCAGGGACAGGGCCGCCATGCCTTCGGTTCCAACGGCCTGACCCACGAATATGGCATCTACCAGATTATACAGGGCGTTGATAAACATGGCGGCCATGGCGGGCAGCGACAGGCTGGTCAACAGCGGTCCCACGGGCATGGAACGAAGGCGCTGTTCACGGGCCTTCGGGTCACCGGCTGCTGCTCCGGAAACACGGCCCGATGACCTGCCCGGATCTTCGGAGGAATCTCCTTCCGCTATTGATCCGCTGCTTCCCGTTGGCGGGTTCTCGTTTGACATGCGTGCCTTCCTTAATTACAAATACAATGTACTGAGGGGTGAATATGAACTGCAAGCAGCTGATGGAAGAATATGATCTCGAAATCGATGACGTTCGCTGGTTTTTATCGGTGCGGATGGCCGAGCAGCTGCTCTCCCATTATCAGGAGCCCAAGGGGCTTATCAGGATGATCTGGGATAAACAACTCGAAGAAGAGCTCTACAACATGGAGGAGCGCTTCCTCGAAGGCCTGGACGCGGAAATGGCCGCCGGCAGCGCCGACGAGGTGAAAATCCGTCAGACCTTTTCCGAGATAAAAACCGCCCGCCGCCGGCGCCAAAGCGCCGGGTAAGCAGGGCGAAGGGAAGCCGCCTACTTTTTCGCCGCGGCGATCACTGATTCGATAAAGGCCTCGATGCCTTCGATTTTATTATTCACCGCCTTTCTCGACTCATCCAGATCTTTGCCCGGTTCGTCCTTGACTGAGGTGTAAAACTTGATCTTCGGCTCGGTACCAGATGGTCTGGCGTTCAGGATGCTGCCGTCCTCCATATAGACTGTCTCTTATACA